>CAZWSD010000537.1:0-2529 GCA_964636535.1 uncultured Acidobacterium sp.
TGGCCAGGCAGGCTCAGGCGTGCGTACGGGAGATCTGAACTAATTGCCAGAACATGGGCATTGTCCCCTATGGATTTGGCGACTTGTACTGATGGCTGGCGTGGTTCGATTCCAATCATCTCATTGTGGCTGATCAGGCAAGGGGATCAGTCACAATGCTGGATAGGAGGGGCCATGCCCTCTTTTCGATCATTCTCCGTTGACTGAGGCTTCCGTCAGAAGGGGTTTCAGAACCAGCTGTTTGTGGTGCAGTTCCTAATTTGGGTCGGGCCTTGAAAAGGTTCATAAAAGCCATGATGTAGAGCATTATTTCAACAAAGAATGAGCTCACAGGTTGCTTTATGGCATTGATTCTGCCACGACACTGATTAAGCTGGTGACCTCCACGGAATTCCGGCGAAAAAACACAGACACTCTCCCCCAGTTGCAGACATCGATCCGCGCCCGTTCTGGATCACCGCCCAGTTTCTCAACCGCTCGCAGCAGAGTATCCGTGTCCAGCAAGGTGAATGACCGGCCTGCCGGTGTACGGACATCTTCAGCGAGGAATGACACGTGCCACTTCTCACGATGTTGGAATTTCAACAAAACACGCATCATGGCTTTACGGGGCGCACAGGCTTACGGGGCAACTGCCACGACAGCCGCCGGCAAGCATTACGAGTGATTGCGTGATTGGGCATGTAGGGCTTCGCAGGACGAGGCGTTTGGGCCGTAAGGCTGGAACTGCTAGCGGGATTCGACGGCTTGGCCAATGTGACTATTTAGCCAAAGAACTCGTTTCCCAACTGATACAGAAACTTATCCACTTCCTTGAAGCTGAGTTGCTCCAAGCCGTATCGCCTCTGGAAGGTTTTGACTATTCCGCGGAACCGGTCGTAGTTCCAGAGGTTCTCTTGCGTGAAGCTGTCAAAACCTGACATGCGGCGGTAGGAGCGTAGGCAGAAGTCCACGCGGGAATCGTAAATGTGATATGAATCACTCCTGTGCCAGCTACAGTACTTGGTCGCGAATGAGTAGTTCCAACGAGTCTTTTCTCCAAAATCCACACGCGCTACTGCCAACACTGCATCAGCACTTCCAGACTCAAGCAAATGATCAATATCTGCATTCCAGATGCACTCTGCTACTTTGAGCACTCCCCGAATCTGCGTGTTGTAGAGCGAATTGATGGCCGCTACCTTTACCAGTACGTGAGCCACATCCGTATTCAGTGGGAATCTTGAGATTAAGTCCGACAGGCCTCGCTCGATTGCCTCATTCTGCTTATCAAATTCCTTGATTTTCTCCTCGGCAAGGGAAAGCGTCGGTATCGGCAGGTCATCTCTTACTCTCATCGCTGTCCGTCCTGAAGGCGTAACTTTGCCTAGCATCCTAACTGGCCCATCATCGGTTTGCATACTGTACAGCGCGCGGTCAGCTCCCTCTGGCGATCCACGAGGCGACAATGCTTCCTGACGGCGACATCGTCTACTGGGCTGATTCAAGTGAATGGTCACACGCCGCGAAAAATCGCGATAACTCGACATGGATTGCGGCCAAACGCATGTCGTGGCGGGATGCCAGTGACTGGATGGGACCGGCTTTGCGCTATGCGGCACCAGAAGCGACGTCTTCTCTCCTAGGCGATGGCAACCTGCCCAAATAAAGCTTTTCGAACGTCCAGTCCTGGGTGTTATCCGTGACCCAATCAAGAATGCCCGACCAGATTTCCCCAATTTCAGCCGGTGGGGGTAGGCCCGCAAAAACGGCTTGCCACCAGTCCCCGTTTTCCGTGCGGAGATCGCCGTGTGGATCAAGCAAAAGGATGCGTCGGGCATCCGGATACGAGGAGAATTTCGCGGAGCAACTCGCGTAGATCTTCGTGATTGATTCCGCCAAGGCGTCGGGCAGCTCGACAGGATCGAGAGAATCCAACAGTGAAAGGCTCGATCCGACAAGCGTAATCTGAAGACCCTTCGCCGGGGCACCATCCTCTCTTTCCCAGTCTGGGAGTCTGCGGAACCCCCACCACCATTTGTCTTCGATACGTCCTTTGAGCACCGAACCTGCCGCAACGGCAGACCAGTTTGTGCGAATCTGTTCTGCAGCCTGATTCGCGAATCCCAGCAATTCCGCGCGTTTTCCCTCCATCAGCATTGGGAGACGCACTTCATAAAGGTCATTGCTGGCAAGATCCAAAAGTTGACGCGAAAATACTTCGCCGACAGCGTGATCATTGCTGTGCCGGTATGCGTAGTCGATCGGCCAGGAAATTGATTTCCTCTCGACGACAAGCTGACCGCCCGTTTCGACGTCTTCGTACAGCGTCTCCGGACGCGGCGCTGTCCTGTCCATAACATCGAGACAATCGCGATGGCCATAGCGAGCGCCTTCGGTGCGGTTAAGGTGTGCAACCAGCACATCAGTGAACGGCCGTTCGCAGCCGCCGGATTCAGGAAGACATGGCATGGGTATCGATTCTAATGCGACCGCCTTTTGCAGTGGAAGAAAGCTTTTTGAGACTTAAACACTTGTTTTTGCGGAAAT
>CAZWSD010000538.1:0-2521 GCA_964636535.1 uncultured Acidobacterium sp.
TCGCGCGCGCCAGCGGGCTGTTGCGCATGCTCGGCATGGCAGATCGCGAACGTCTTCTGCCCCCGATCGATCGAAGGTTTTTCTTTTCGCAAGTCGGGCGGACTTTTCCCGCTAAAGGAAAGAGGCGCGCGCGTGTCGCCCTGTTTGCCGGCTGCATCGCCCAAGTCTGCTTCACGGAGTTGCACGAAGCCACAATCCGCGTCCTGACGGCCAACGGCTGCGAGGTCGTGGTCCCGGCAGGGCAGCTTTGCTGCGGGGCGCTCGCGCAGCACGCCGGCGTAACCGATGTCGTGCGCTCGCTGGCGCGGACGAATCTCGATGTCTTTCTGCGCGAGGAATTCGACGCCGTAATCACAAACGCATCCGGTTGCGGTTCCACGCTCAAAGAGTACGAATACTTATTCCCTGCGGATTCTCCAGAGCATGAAAAGGCCCTTGCATTTCGTTCCAAAATGCGGGATGTGTCGGAATTTCTTGCGCAGCTTGGCCTCAGCGCGCCGCTCCAGCGGCTTTCGCTCCGGGTCACCTACCAGGACTCCTGCCACCTGGTCCACGGGCAGAAAGTGCGTGAGGCCCCGCGCTCTTTGATTCGCATGATCCCCGGCGTGGATCTCGTGGAGATGTCCATGGCGGACTACTGCTGCGGTTCGGCGGGCATTTACAACGTCACCGAGACGGCGGCATCGCTGCAGATCCTCGCCGAAAAGATGAAGCACGCGCA
The DNA here is from genome assembly GCA_964636535.1 of uncultured Acidobacterium sp. Lineage (GTDB taxonomy): Bacteria > Acidobacteriota > Terriglobia > Terriglobales > Acidobacteriaceae > Acidobacterium. The sequence goes on from CAZWSD010000538.1 coordinate 722, forward strand.
GGCCACCCGTGCGGGCGTCATTGTGACCGCAAATCCGGGCTGCCTTCTGCAACTCCGCGCTGGCGCGCAAATCCACTCGACCGGCCAGGAAGTCATGCACGTCGTCGAGCTGCTGGACCGGGCTTTGCCCCCGCAGGTCTAATCCCCCGCAACCACTCTGCGGTTCTTCTCCGGTGCCTCCTCTTGCCGTGTGGGCCGGCCATAGTAATACTAGGTTAAGTATTTGTTGAGACTCCAAGCGGCGTTTGTTACCTTGGCGGCATGAAGGCGCAGACCGTAAAAGCTCTCGAGGCGCGTTTGGCGCATTTTCTCGAAGACCTGCTGGAGCCGATGGGCCGCAGCGAACGGCGGCGCTGGGCTCGTGTCTACGTGCAAGGCTTGCTGCTGGACGGTGAGCGCAAGTCGATCGAGCCGATGGCGGCGCGCATTCCCGGTGCGGATGTGCAAGCCCTGCGTCAATTCGTGGGGCAGAGCCCCTGGGCGGTGGAGCAGGTCCAGCGTCGCTTGGCACGCAAGGTCGTCGATCTTCTCAGTGAGGCGGAAGTCTGGATCATCGATGAAACCAGCTTTCCCAAAGCCGGGCAGCACTCGGTCGGCGTGGCGCGCCAGTATTGTGGCGCACTGGGGAAGATTGCCAATTGCCAGGTGGCGGTGAGTCTGCATTGGTCGAGTGCCGAGGCCAGTTGTCCGCTGGTGTGGCGGCTTTACCTGCCTAAAGATTGGCTCGAAGACGCCGGGCGGGCTGAGGAAGTTCGGCTGCCCCCGGGCACCGCTTATCGAAGCAAGACCGAGTTGGCTCTGGAGGTGGTGGACCAAGCTCGGTGCTGGGGATTGCCATCGTTGCCCGTTCTGGCCGACTCGGCCTACGGGAATGACTTTAGTTTCCGACAAGCGCTGCGAGAGCGCGATCTTCCGTATGCGGTCCAGGTTGAGCCCAGCACAGTGGTGTGGACCGAAGATCCGAACCTTCCCGTGTCCCGGCCGAAAGGAAAGAGGATCGGGCGGCCTCGGAGATATCCTCCGCTGGAGGCGTTGGAACGACCGGGGAGTTTGGAGAGGGTGGCTCAGACGCTGCCCGCCTCGGCTTGGCGGCGCGTGACGTGGCGCCCAGGAAGCCGGGGAGCACAACGCTCGCGCTTCGCAATGCTGCCGATATGGGCGGCCCACGGGTGGCGGGAGCGGGCTCACCCGCCGCGCGTCAAGGAGTGGTTGCTGGTCGAATGGCCCCCGGATGAGAAGCAGCCCACGAAATACTGGTTGGCCCAACTCGGTGCTCAGCCGCTGGAGCTGCGCCGTCTGGTCCGCATCGCCAAAGCCCGCTGGCGGATCGAACAGGATTATCGCGAACTGAAAGAAGAACTCGGACTGGACCATTACGAGGGCCGCCAATGGTTGGGATGGCATCATCACGTCTGCTTGGTCACCATCGCCTACGCCTTCTTGCGGGCTGAGCAAGCGCGCCTTAAAAAAAACTTCTGGTGCGACGCCGAGCCTGCCGCAAGTTCGGAAGCGCCTCCTGGCTCTGCTCATTAGGCTCAGTGGCCGGTGCGCGTGGTGCCTGACGGAGTTCAATGACAGTACATGATACTTAACCTAGTATTACTAGGGCCTGGAATCAACAGCCAGAATAGTGACGAGTTGCATCACGTGGCTCCAAGCAATAGATCGCAAAAGGAAAAATGATTGCAAGCGCTTCTGGATGACGGTGCGGTTGGGGCGTATAAGCACTTCCAGCGGCTAGCAGGGCAGGGTTATGACACAAACTGCGTCACACTCGGCATCGATACCTTCCCGTACCGT
>CAZWSD010000539.1:0-2513 GCA_964636535.1 uncultured Acidobacterium sp.
CATGTTGGTTGGCGGCCCACTCGGGACGGCCGCATGTGCCACGGCAAGGCCCAGGACCATGAGTCCCATGGATCCGAACAAAAAAGACATCCAGCGCATGTACTTCACCCCTAAGCATCCGTCGTAAATTACCATGAACCGTCCTGTTCGATGGAATCGTTCCATTCTCCATGAAAGGCGGCTTTTTCGAGATTGACGGCAGCCCACTTCCCATCACCGATGCGGAGGCCCTTTTCGCAGAGGTTGGTATCCAGCTCAGCCGTGACCGTCAGTTCGCTTCGGGTGGTCGTACTGCCAATGAGATTGACGATGACTTCATGGCTGTTCAAGGGCTTTCCCCGCCCGTTCATGCCGAGATGGCTGAACAGGCGATGTTCGATCTGGTTCCACTTGCTGGTGGCGGACGGAAAGTGGCACACCGACAGACGCAATCCGGACTCATTTGCGAACCGCTGCAGTGCGATCTTCCACAGACGCACCCGGTAGCCGTTACCCCACCTCCATCGGCGGTGCTGGATCCTGGTAGGGAGTCGCACCGCCCGTCGCCAACACCGGCCGCGCCTTGCCCCAGGTGTCATAGCTTGTGCGCACCATGATCTGATTGCTGCCGCCCATGTTTTCTCTGACGGTTGCGGCCACACTGCCCACTTCATCATGCACGAAGAACCCCAAAGTATCGGTCGTGATCGTGCCACCACTGTTGGCCTCTTCCGGCTCTCGCCGCATCCCCTTGTTTTGTCTCTGAAGATCGCGTCCATGTATCTGGCTACTGTCAAACTCGGGCCAGGCGCAAAACTGACTTTCGTCACTTGTCGTGGACCGGGCACGCCGCTATGGTAATATCAACAGCAACTACAGAAGAGGCCATGCATGAAAGACCCGGAAGCAAAAGCGGCGTACAGGCACTGGAGCGCCACCACCGGCATCGTGGTGATCATCTTGGGCGTGGTATTCCTGCTGAGGAACTTCGACGTGCGCCTGCCCTTCATGCGCTACCAGAACTGGTGGGCACTGTTCATCCTCATCGGTGCGGCTGGGCCTTTTTCCTATGCGCTGTACCGCTATCGGGAAAAGCGCAAACTCGACGGCGTGATCTTGCATTCACTGGTGAGCGCCGCGATTATCGTCGCCGTCGCGCTGTTCTTCCTGCTGAACCTCGACTGGAGCCTGTGGTGGCCGTTGTTCATGATCTTCGGCGGGCTTTACATGCTGGCGAATCATTGGCGGCGCAACTCCGATTCGAGTCGCTAATTTTTCAGCCGTTACTGATTGACGGCTGGTCTTGACTGCCATTCCCAAAAGTGTACATTCGCTATGTACACTTTTGAGACGCTGGCCATGACAAGCATCGGCATCAAGGAAGCCCGTCAGAACCTGCGCGAACTGATTGAGCGGGTCGAGCGCGGCGAACTGATCACGATTACCGCCAGGGCAAGGCGGTCGCGCAACTACCGGCGCTTCGTGCCAACCGCCGAACCTTATGCCAAAGCGCGCCATTGAATCGGCTCATTCAGCAACACCTTGCACACACTCGCTGCCCTGCATCTCGCACTCGCCATATCTGAAAAGCTTCCGCTTTTCACAGCGGACGGCACCTTGGCAGCCGCGGCCCGCAAAGTTAAAGTGAAAACAATATTGGTGAGATGAGCCTTGCAATAACCGTGGTCTGAACCGCCCCCCTATTTCCCTCGCGTCGAAATTCAATGGATCGCTCTTAGAGGCGGGGGCGGTTCACAGCGCAATAATTCTGACAAGGCGTTTGAGAGCCGAAAAGTCGGTCGGGTTGCGAGTGTAAAGCGGTAATCCATTAGCTGCGGCAGTGGCGGCAATGAGCAGATCCGCGAAGCGCGCCCGGCTTGATTGCCCGGCCGCCCGCGCCGCCGCAAACATTCGCCCATAGAGGCGAGCGGCGGCGGCATCGAAAGGCAGGGCATCCCACGTAGCTGCCGCCCACTGCAATCGGTCTTGGCGTCGTGCGCGTTCCTCAGCATCACGCGTGGCATGCGGACCTGCAGCCAGTTCCGCGAGCGTTACCGCTGCAATCGCGGATTCTTCGGGGAGTCGTGAGGGATCGAGTAGGTCGTGGTCAATGACCACGGAAGTGTCGAGCAATCCGCGCGCGGGTTCAGTCATCTGCGGATGGATTGATCACGGCGTCCAAGTCCGCACGGAACCGGCCAAAATTAATCCGGGGAGCACTCGCCGCCGCCGCGGCAATAGCCGCCCGGGGGGCGAAACGATGCGGTTGAATTGGCCGGAGTTCGGCCACCGGTGTGCCGTTGCGTGTCACAATCAGCGTCTGCCCCGCCTGTACTTCCCGGAGCACGCTGGCGGAGTCGTTACGCAGTTCTCGCTGGGTAATGATTCTGTTCATATACTGAAGTGTAACAAATGTAGCATTCTGTAGCAAACCGCATGGGAGAGCATGGGCGCGCTCAAGTAAATGAGGTCAGTCCCTAACCGGAATCAGACGATGGTTTGGAGTCGATGCCCCGATCGACCGGGGGCAGGAG
>CAZWSD010000540.1:0-2512 GCA_964636535.1 uncultured Acidobacterium sp.
ACCACCATGAATGCCCGCCACTGCATTCTTTCCTCTCAGATTCTTGCGGATGCCGACAAGGAAAAGGTCTTAAGCATCCTCGACGAACTCCCGGAGGGCGAAACTCTCTGCCATGGAGACTTTCATCCCGGAAATATCATTCATCAGGACGACAGGGACTACATCATTGACTGGTCGGGAGCGTCGGTTGGTGACTATCATTCCGATATCGCTCATACCTACATCCTATTGAAGGTCGTTCCAAGAGTTCCTGGTTTACACCCGGTGATGCACTTTGCCCAGAAGCGAATCGGACGAGCCATTGCGAACACTTACCTGGACACAATGCAAAGCGAGAGACACATCGACTATCGCCTCCTCTCCCAATGGATACTCGTGAAGGCGGCTGAACGAACCTATTACGGACTCCCGTCGGAAAAAGATCAACTCCAGCGATTCGTCAACGCGTGTCTGGCATCATCAATATCCGGAGGCAACGAAAACTTGCCCTATCGCCTTCTACAATCCCAACGAATGTGGCCAAAAACCGATTGACGCGTGCGCCTAACATTTCGTTGCAGCTGACTTTCGGCAAAGTGCTGGAAACCTTTCGCGGCGCGGCATGGTTCGACAGTGCTCCACAACGTCCCCGCCTCCGGCGGGGTCGGTCAGTTGCCGCGCCCAAAGCAGCTGAACTCAATCGTTCGACCGATGCTGAGTCGGCGTTAGGGGGGCTGGCGTAGACATGGGACCATCGACCGACCAGGTGTCCTACGGGCTTGCGGTAGTGTCTCTCTGGGCTCCAGACGAAGAGGTGACTGCGGCTTTCTACCGCGATGTCGTCGGGCTCAAGCTTGCGTCCCACCATGGCACGAGCTACCACTTCGACCTCGGCGGACCTTTGCTCGCGGTTCTGCGTGGCGCTCCTCATCCGGCGACCGAAGCCACCCCCGAGCGGTTCCCAGTCGTCGCCTTCAAGGTCGATGATCTCGAGCGCGCGCTGGACAGGCTGCGGGTCGCCAACGTCGCCACCCCGTGGGGTGTCGAGGAGCAGGCGGGCGTCCGCTGGGTGATGTTCCACGATCCGGCAGGCAATCTCCTGGAGTTTGTGGAACTGAGCTGAGCAGGGATCGCGCTCATGACCAGACGGTCGCCCGCCGCGGTCGAACAAGCGCATCGAGCCGACGCCGCACGGGCGCTATGCTGTCGCCGGAAGCGCGTGAGCGCGGCTCATGCGCAATACGTTATGCCAACAGTGCCAAGAGCAAGCAAAGAGGAATACGATAAAATGCAAGGTAAACGAATCATCGTGGTGGGCGCAGGGTCGGGGATCGGCAAAGGGATCGCTCTCGCCGCCCAAGAGGCGGGAGCGGAAGTTGTGCTTGTTGGCCGATCCAGAGAGAAACTTGATGCGGTGATTGCTGGCCTCCCTAGTGGCGCGGGCGCCCAGGTTATCGCTGCCGACGTTCAGGATAAGCTGATTGCCCCTCACGAACCGTTTGAAGCTCGTGTAGCTCACTTTGCCGGTAAGATCATGTCTTCCGCACAGAACCTTGAACGCTGTCTTCGGCTTCATACCGGAAGGTTTATCGATCAGCCCCTTCAGTTCTTCGAGGTACGGCTCAAGCAGGCTCTGTTTCTCTGACGGTCGTCCGTGCTCTGTTGCGTCCTCCCTTAGCATCCGGACGAGTTCTTCATTCTCGACCATCGTTTCGCTGTCGAGTTTTCCCTTTGCCCGTAACCCGTTTACGTACTTCCTCACGGTCTTCCTGTCATACCCCATGGTACTTGCGATAGACCTGATTGTCTGACCGGCCCTGTAACGCCGGATAATCTCTCGAATATCCATTATGCAAATCCTCTTGTACGCCACTTCCGTCCTTTCGTTTGTCTGGAACAAAAATGGCGTCACTACTGAAATTGTTAAAGTTACGGGGTGGGGAATACTTATGGCCCCAGGCATGGGGAATAATTATGGCCCTAACTTACCCTAACGTGGGGAATATTTCTGGCCCTTGACATGTACGATTCTCCTTTGATCGAGATTTGGTGTGCGTTATGAGCAAGCCGGTCTATGAGAGCACTTGCCATGACTGGATCGGGGAAGATGGCATGCCAGTCCCGTCAAAATTATTTGTATGTCGGGATGGCGCAACGCGCTCATCCGTGATGGCTCGGTTGCTGGTTAGTGGACTTTAACAGCGATTGAATTGGGCAGCGCCGGGATCGAATTTGCGCGTGAAGTCGAGATGCCGATACACTATTCAATCAATTGGATTACGATAGAAGCAGTCGGCCCAGATATTATATGCACGCGCTGAGGGAAATTAAACGGGAGAACCGAATCTGAGTGTGAAACATTGAAGTCGATCTCCAATCGCAGACCAAAAGTGAGGATCAGGGACATGGTTGTGTTCTGCTTCTATCGACTTACATCTCCGACATATTCCAAAGTCTTGAAGATGTTGATGTTGAAGTAATTCCCCGCAAAATAGAAGTATGTGAAATGTCCCGTCGATTTGGCGGGACTTTT
>CAZWSD010000541.1:0-2512 GCA_964636535.1 uncultured Acidobacterium sp.
CTGTCGCAGGCGAATGCGCAGCTTGCGTATCAGTATGCCGGGTATCCGGGATTTGTGCCGGGCTGGTACTGGAATCCGTGGGGCATGGGATATACGTGGCTTCCGGGTGACGGAATGTTCTGGAACCCATTTGGATGGGGCTTTTACTCGCCGATCTGGATGAGCTACAACTACCCGTACTACGGAGGCGACGGTTACGGTGGATACGGAATGGCGGACAATTCGAACTACGGACATGTACAAGCAGGACGGAACTTTAGCTCCAACAACTGGCGCGGAGGGCCCAGGCAGAGATTTGAGGGCCAACCGGCGCGGGGATTCAGCGGAGGCCGTGGCTTTGGCGGCGCACGCGGCGGAGCCAGCTTTGGCGGTGGTGGCATGAACGGGGGTGGCACAGTGAACCTGGGCGCCGGCGGATTTGGCGGCGGGCATGTGGGCGTGGTCACCGCGGGCGGCGGTCACGGACACTGATCTGAATTCACAGTCATCAGTGCGCGGCTGAGGGCAAAAGAAAAGGGAGAGCCGGATGGCTCTCCCTTTTTGTAGCTGTAGCAGTTTCAGATTACCAGACGCGGCACTTGTGGGCCGGGTCCATGGGCTGGTCGAGGTGGCAGGAGAATGCCTGGTCGAACTGGGGCATGTTGACGATGACGCCTTTGACGCGGATGGCATCGGGGGCGTGCGGGTCAGACTGAATGAGCATGCGCGTGAGCTGGGGGCGCATATTGGAGCACCAGTTCTGCGCGAAGGCGATGAAGAACTGTTGCTGGGTAGTGTACCTGGCGGCGGCTGGACTGGGCGCAGGACCCGGGATGTGTCCGCCGTCCATGGCTTCGCGCGCCATGAGGGCCATGAGCGCGAGGCGGAGGCCGCCGTTGTCGGCGGTGTCTTCGCCGAGGGTGAGCTTGCCGTTGACGTGCAGGCCGGCATCGGTGAAGCTGCTGTACTCGTTGACGATGCAGGCGGTGCGCTGGTCGAAGTTGGCGCGGTCCTTCGGCGTCCACCAGTCGTGGAGGTTGCCGTAGCCGTCGAACTGTGAGCCCTGATCGTCAAAGCCGTGGGTGAGCTCGTGTCCCACGACGGCGCCGATGTGGCCATAGTTGACGGCCACGGGCTGGTTCTTATCATAGAAGGGAGGCTGGAGGATGCCGGCCGGGAAGTTGATGCTGTTCTGGCTGGGATCGTAGTAGGCATTGACAGTAGGCGGAGTCATGAACCACTCGTTGCGGTCGACCGGTTTGCCGATCTTGTTGAGCTGATAAGCGGTGTGGAAGTCGCGAACGCGCATGGAGTTGTCGAGCGCCTGACCGGGCTTGATTTCGAGTTTGGCGTAGCTGCGCCATTTGCTGGGGTAGCCGATTTTGTCGGTGATCATGTGGAGTTTTGCGATGGCCTTGGCTTTAGTGGCGGGGCTCATCCAGTTGCTTTGCTCGATGTCCTGACTCATGGCGGCCTCGATGCCGTGGACCATGGTGAGGGCTTCCTTCTTCTGACTTGGGGTGAAGTACTTGGCAACGTACATTTGTCCGACGGCGTCGCCGAGGGAGCGGTTGGTGGCGTTGACGCAGCGCTTCCAGCGGGGCTGCTGCTGGGGAGTGCCGGTGAGATCACGTCCATAGAAGGCGAAGCTCTCCTGGTCAAACTGGCTGGGCAGGTCCATGGAGTAGCTGTCGGCGACGTGGAAGCGCATGTAGTTTTTGAGGGTAGCCAGTGGGGTATCGTCGATGGCCTTGTTGAGGCCAGAGAAGAAGGCTGGGACGGCGACGTTGAGCGAGGAGACCCTGGGCGAGCCGATATCTCTGAGGTAGACGGGGAGATTCAGGACGGGCACGGTGGGTGCGAAGGCCTTGATGGTTTCCATGTGGTAGGTCTTTTTGGGGTCGCGGCGTTCGACGATGTCCATGGAGGCCTTGGCGAGTTCGGTTTCGAAGCTCATGATGTTCTGGGCTTCGGTCTGGGCCTTGGCAAGGGGATCGCCGAGAAGATGGAGGACGTTGGCGATGTGCTGCTGGTACTGCTGGCGGAGCTTGACGCTGCGCGGGTCGGTGCGGAGGTAGTAGCCGCGATTGGGCAGGCCGAGGCCGCCCTGGTCGATGACGGCGATTTCCTTTGAGGCGTCTTTGAAGTCCTGCTGGGCACCGAAGTTGACGAAGACATCGACATCCTGTCTGTTGAGGTAAGCGATGAGGCCGGGAAGGGCCTTTTTGTTTTTGAGTCGGTCGATGCGGTCGAGGAGGGGCTCAAGGGGTTTGACGCCGTGGCTGTTGATGGCGCTGGTATCCATGCAGGCCTGGTAGTAGTCGCCGATTTTCTGTTCGTTGGCGCTGCGTTTGGGGCCAGCGTTGGCGGCCTTGAGGACGAGTTGATGGAGGATGGCGGTGTTGTATTCGTAGAGCGCGACGAACTGGTCGTACTCAGGCATGTCCGCCGGGATGGGATGAAGCTTGGCGTAATTGCCGCATGCGAACTGGTAGAAGTCGTCGCAGGGGTTCGCCGAGGTGTCCATGGCGGT
>CAZWSD010000542.1:0-2507 GCA_964636535.1 uncultured Acidobacterium sp.
GAGCACGTATGCGTTTCTGGACAAGTTTATCGGGGAGATGGTGACGATATTTCCGGATAAATATTTTCACAGTTGGGGGGATGAGAACAACGGGGTGGAGTGGCGGAATAATCCGCGGATTCAGGCGTTCATGAAGGCGCACCACCTGAAGGGGACGGGCGCGCTGCAGGCGTACTTCAACCGGCGGGTGCTGAAGATTCTGACGAAATACCACAAGCGGATGATCGGGTGGGACGAGGTACTGGTGCCTGGTCTGCCGAAGAGCGTGGCGATTCAGTCCTGGCGCGGTTACGAATCGCTGGCGAAGGCGGCGCGGGAGGGTCATGACGGGATCTTGTCGTCGGGCTATTACCTGGATCACATGGCTCCGGCGTCGACCTATTACGAGGTGAACCCGATCCCGGCGAGCAGCACGCTGACGCCCGTGGAGAGGAAGCGGATTCTGGGCGGGGAAGCGTGCATGTGGAGCGAGTATGTGGACGGGAGGACGATTGACTCGCGGATATGGCCGCGGGCGGCGGCAATTGCGGAGCGGCTGTGGTCGCCGGAGAGCGTGAACAACGTGAACGACATGTACCGGCGGTTGGGGGTGGAGTCAGTGCGGCTGGAGGCGCTGGGGCTGACGCAGATTTCGCAGGAGGATGCGAGTTTGCGGGCGATGGCGGGCACGGAGGAAATTGGCCCGCTGCGGGTGCTGGCCAAGGCGATGGAGCCGGTGTCGTGGGGCGCGCGGGCGGAGTACTCATCGGGCCACAAGATTACGACGCATGCGCCGCTGGACCACTGGGTGGATGCGCTGCGGCCGGATCCGCCGTTCCGGCATGATTTCAAGCTGATGGTGGAGCGATATCTGCAGGCGCCGCGGCGGGAGCGGGCGACGGAGATGCGGCTGACGAAGGTGTTTACGAGCTGGGTGGAGGCAGAGCCGGGCGCGCTGCGGCTGATGGGGCGCTCGCCGCTGCTGGCCGAGGCCGCAGCGCGACCGGGACAACTGGCGCAACTGGGGCGCGTGGGCGTGGCGGCGCTGGCGTACTTGTCGTCCGGGGAGACGGCGCCTGCGGGGTGGAAGGCCGCGGAGTTGCAGGTGATTGAGGCGGCGAAGAAACCCGTGGCGCTGACGCAATTCGATATGCTGGGGTCGCTTGAGAAGATGGTGGAAGCGGTGCGGGAGAGCAGCCCTGGGAAGTAGAGGGTGGCGGGGCAAGCCATAGAGGGCGGGGTTTGAGCCAGCGCCGCTGTTGCTGATCGGGCCGGCGGCGTTTTTTTGTCTGACGGGGTCCTGTTGCTGTGCATTGGGGTGGGCGGGATTCCGTGTTGTAACACGGAATCCCGGGTGGCGGCCGCGAATTTCACCGGATGGAGAGGAATTGGGAAGGGCGGTTTGGCGGGAAGATGCGGGAGCGGCGGATGCGGCGCGGGATTGAACTTATGCCGTGACAGCGCCGATAAGGGGGACATGGACGCTTGCCTGCCACGGTTGGGGATGAATCCGGCAAATGCGGGCAAAGGGTGCGCAGCGGGGCGAGAATTTGTCCTGGGGCGAGGGTGATCGAATCGAGGGAAGTGCGAATGAATTTATACACGATGCGTGCGAAGGCGGAGAGCATGGAGGCGCGACTGGATGCTGCGGTGGAGGAGGTGTTTGAGACGATGATGGGGGTTCGTTGCGAGGCGGTGGAGACGGCAGGCAGGACGGCGCGGCGGGAGACCGTGGGAGCGATCGTAGGTCTGGCGGGCGCGATGCGGGGATTTTGCCTGGTGCAGGTGGACCGGGGCTCGTGCCTGCGGATCGCGGAACTGCTGACGGGCGAATCCAGCGTGGATGAGGCGACGGCGGAGGATGCGCTGGGAGAGCTGTGCAACATGATAGCGGGCCGATGGAAGAGCGGGATTCCTGGGCTGGATTCGGGCTGCATGCTTTCCACACCGATTGTGATCGAGGGCTACGACTTCCGGTTTCACGCGCAGGTTCCGCCCTTCCGTATGCAGTCGAGGTTCCGGTTTGGAGTCGATGAGCTGGAGGTGACGGTGCAGGGAGAGATGGCGCCGTGAGTAGTCCGGCGGGAGGGAGGGGAATGCTGCTGGGCGGAGCCGGGGCGGGGAGCGGATAAATTGATGGCGCGCGCGGGCCTGGAGTTGGGTAGAATGCGATCAGCAGTAATTTCAATAGAGGAAATCCGCGAGCGGCGATTTCCGGCGAGGTGCGCGATTGGCTCAGCAGCAGATCAAGCGTCTGTATTTGATACCGATTCTTTCCAAGGCCCTGGACATTCTTGAGTTGCTAGAGTCGGAGAACAAGCCGATGACGCTGGAGGCGATCTTCCAGCGGTCGCGGATTTCAAAGACGAGCATTTATCGGATTTTGAAGACATTTGTGCATCGAGGTTATGTTGCGCAGACCTCGGACGGGGCGTACCGTCTGGTGGCCAGGCCGAAGAAGATCCGGTTCGGATTCGCGGCGCAGAGCGCGGAGATGCCGTTTTCCGAGGCGGTGACGAGCAGCCTGA
>CAZWSD010000543.1:0-2506 GCA_964636535.1 uncultured Acidobacterium sp.
CCGCCGGACTCAAGGAAACCCGCGCCCTCATCGCCGCCGGCCACAACAGCAATCTCGCTCCCCTCGACAAAACCAACATCACCCACGTCCTCCGCGTCAAAACCGTCCAGTTCAACACCGCCCTCGCCGAAGCCCTCGGCCTGCAGGTTCGCGTCTACCGCCAAGCCGCCCCGCAAGCCTCCAACCGCTTCTTCGGCAGCCTCGTTCCCCAAAACACACCCGAGTGGGTCACCCGCGGCGAATCCCTCCAGGTCCGCGTCCACATCACCGCCGCCCGCAACTGGTCCCCCAACGGTCAACTCCAACTCAAGCGCGCATGGCTCACCAACCCCAACGCCGAACACTGGCCCGTCCACCAGCTTGCCGCGCCCGCGGACCCCTCCGCCGGCGTGAACGCCACTGACGCTGTCTTTGAGACCACCGTCCCCCAAACCGCCATCTTCACCCGCCCCTACTTCACCCGCCCCAATGTCGAGCAGGCCCACTACAACATCCTCGATCCCCAATGGCTCGGACGTCCCTTCGCGCCATACCCGCTCGCCGGTTGGGCACAGTTCACCTACGATGGCGTCCCCATCCGCATCGGGCAGGTCGTCCAGACCGCCCACCGCGAGCACGGCCTGGGACAGGTCTCATGGCCCCTCGTCGTCGTCCCCAGGCTCTCCGTCAATCTCCAACGCCAGGCCGGCGTCGTCCCCATCGGCTCCCATGCCTTCCCGCTGGCCGTCTCCGTGCGCAATGATACGCAGATCACCAACTCTTCCAACCTGCGCCTCGACCTTCCCACCGGATGGTCCGCATCGCCCTCCAGCCAGCCGCTAAACCTCGCACCCGGCGACTCGCAGACCATCACCTTCCACGTCGATCCAGACGATCTCACTGCCCACGCGTACCAGATCCACGCCGTCGCCACCAGCAATGGAGCCAGCTACACAGAAGGCTTCCAGCAGATCGGCTATACCGGTCTGCGCCCCTACTATCTCTACAACCCGGCCACCTATCTCGCCCGCGGCGTCGACATCAAAACCATCCCCCATCTCAAAGTCGGCTACGTCATGGGCACCGGCGACCGCGTCCCGGAAACCCTCGCTGAAATCGGCATTCACCCCACCCTCCTCACCAATTCCGATCTCGCCAAAGGCGATCTCAGCCAGTACCACACCATCATCATCGGCATCCGCGCTTACTCTGACCGTCCAGCGCTCACCACTTACAGCCAGCGCCTGCTCCAATACGTCCACAACGGCGGCAACCTCATCGTCCAGTACCAGCGCACGGACTTCACTCCAACCGCGCCTTATCACATCCACCTCGCCCGAAGCCCTGAGGAAGTCGTCGTCGAAACCCAGCCCGTCAAAATCCTTAAGCCCAATGACCCGCTTCTCAACTACCCCAACCACATCACCTCCGCTGACTTCAACGGCTGGGTCGAGGAGCGTGGCCATTCCTTCCTCACCACCTGGGACTCCCACTACATCGCCGTCACTGAAACACACGACCCCGGCCAGGCTCCGCAAGATGGCGGCCTCGTCTACACCCACTACGGCAAGGGAACATACACTTATCTCGCCTACGCGCTCTACCGCCAGGTAACACAGGCCGTCCCCGGAGCCTTCCGCCTCTTTGCGAATTTGATCGCGGCAAAATAAGTACCTGTCGCGCCTACAAAATCTTTTCCACCGGAACCGGGCCTGCTTGGCCAGGTTTTTGCCGTTTTTTCACAGAAAACCCCTCCATTAACCAAACGTTTACATGGGATTCGCATTGTATTTACACGGCTTTGCGAAGCTCAGAACGGCTTAAGAAAAACTGAATTTTTCAGTATGCTCAAAAGCCGAGGCCCTCCGAACGGGAACAGAAGCCCTCAGCGCTCTGTTCACAAGCTCAAAGACCCTCAACCGAAAGCAAATGAGAGTCCCAATGAAGACAACTCTGTTAGCGATTGCCAGTCTGATGCTAATGCCCGCCTTCACGGTGGCATACGCACAGCCGGCGGGGGCCTCGCCGGCGCCCGTCAAGCACCACCAACGAACCTCTGTCGAGCAGCAGATTCAGCAACTGCAGGAACAGATGAACCAGCAGCGTGAGGAAATCAACTCCCTTCGCGAGCAACTCGAAGAGCGTAACCAGCAACTCCAGCAGGCACAGAATTCCGCCCAGCAGTCGCAGTCCGCCGCCCGGCAGGCGCAGTCCACCGCCAGCCAGGCGCAACAACAGCTCTCCGACCAGACCCAGGCCGTCACCTCCCTGCAGGCAGCCGTCCAGCAAATGAAGCAGCAGAACGCTGCAGTCCTCACCACCGTCAATCAGACCCAGGACAAGATCAAAAAAATCGTCGAACACCCCGACGTCATCCGCTACAAGGGCATTACCATCTCGCCCGCGGGCAGCTTCATTGAAGCAGCCACCGTCTGGCGTCAGGGCGCTACCGCCGGTGGAATCAACACCCCATTCGGCGCCATCCCTCTTGACCACTCGCCGGCTTCGCAAATCAGCGAGTTCTACG
>CAZWSD010000544.1:0-2485 GCA_964636535.1 uncultured Acidobacterium sp.
CCACGTCCATACAGCGCTTCGATTACTGGAGAGCGGGGCTGAAAATGATCGAACGACATCCCGTTTTTGGGGTGGGCTATTTCAATTTTCCCGCGGTGTATGCCGCACAAGATCGCAATAAGCTATGGCATGGTACCGCGCAACTTCCACATAACATTTTCATACAGGTGGGCACGGACGCGGGCCTGTTGGGTCTCGGGCTCTTCCTGATCTTGATCTATCGTAATTTCAGCCTTGCTAAGGAGATTCGGCGCGTGTGTGCGAGGAACAAGAATGCGCCTCGGTTCGCTCCGAACATTGCCAGGGGATTGGTCGTTACCGCGTGGGGATTCGTCATTGCGGGGCAGTTCAACACGGTGTCTTACTATCCGTTTCTATGGATAAATTTGGCGTTGATGGTGTCTCTGGCGAATATCGTACGAAGGACCGAAGAACAAACTGAGTCCGTCAGTTCCGTCCAACAGCCGCAAGGAGCCGCCAGCAGGGTCGCCACGTCCTCCAGGACGGCGCGGACTGGTTTGCCAGCCACTCGAAGCCGCCAATGAGCCGCGCGCTTCGAGTGTTGCACGTGGCGTCGGGCGATTTATGGGCGGGAGCCGAAGTGCAGGCGTTCACATTGATGTCTCACCTGGTGCAGATGCCCCGTACAGAGGTTGGCGCCGTTCTCCTGAATGAGGGAACGCTGGCCGACCGGCTTCGCTCCATTGGCGTGTGGGTTTGCGTACTGGATGAGGGGAAGAATTCTTCGGCGGGAATATTTATTCGGCTGCGCGGCGTGTTGCTCGGCTGGAAGCCGGACGTCATCCATACCCACCGACAGAAAGAGAATATCCTGGGCTCGCTTGCGAACCGCTCATGCCAGAACGTTCCGTCCGTTCGCACGGTACACGGGGCGAGCGAGCATGTAGCCGCGGTGGGGTGGGCGGGGACTCGCCATCGGATGGTGGTCGGGCTCGATCAATGGTGTGGTCGCACCCTGCAGCACAGAGTGATTGCTGTCACGCAGGCGCTCGGCACGATATTGAAGGATGAGTTTTCCCAAGAGAAGGTCACGGTGGTCGAGAATGGGGTGGATTTCGAGCAGGTGCGAAGGGACATGACGGCCGCAGAGTTCCGGAAAGCAGAGCCTGATGCGACGCATATCGGGATCGCTGGCCGTCTCGTCAAAGTGAAACGTATGGACCTTTTCCTGGAAACGGCGGCGCTTCTGTTGCGAGAGCGCCCCGAGCACAACTGGAGATTTCACGTGTTTGGCGACGGACCGATGCGGTCGAGCCTGCAGAAGTTATCGCAGAGACTGCAATTGGGGCAGAAAGTGGTGTTCCATGGCCATCGCCAGGACATCGCAACGTGTGTTGGCGGGCTCGACGCGCTCGTCATTTGCTCTGATCACGAGGGCATGCCGATGATCGCGCTGGAGGCGGCGGCTCTTGACGTGCCAACGGTGGCGCATGCGGTAGGCGGGCTCGTGGAGGTGGTGCCTGAGGAGTTCCTAGTCGCTCGGCACGATGCCTGCGGCTATAGGGATGGGATTCTGCGCGCAACCCGGGAAGACGGGCGTGACATAGCAGCGAAGGGTGCCGGCAAAATTCTTGACAGATTTTCGGCCCGGCGCAACGCCGAGAGAATCCGTGCCCTATATGAGCAGGTGGTGGAGGAGAGAAACGGAAACGGGGCCGGTAAGTAAAGGCGTCTGATGGGTCTGATGCGCCAAGACGATAATCGATGAGCTCTGAGAAGCGATCGCGCAGTTTCGTTAGTCACACTGCGACCTATGCGATTGGGAATATCGCACGCAGGGTCGTCGGTTTCGCGATGCTGCCGATATACACCCGATTCTTAACTCCGGCAGACTATGGCGTGGTGGGTTTGCTGGCGTTTGCGCTCGCGCTTTTCGAACCCGTTTTCGGTGCGCGACTGGGCTGGGCAATACCAAAGTTCTACTTCGATGCCCCCGACAGTCGAGGCCGACGGACGGTGATATGGAGCGCGCTGGGTCTCACTGGGGCGGCGAGCGCGGTGTCTGTCGCTCTGCTCATCCTGTTGCGGGGCGTGGGCGCGGAGATTCTGTTTGGGAATCGGAAGTACGCGCTCGCCCTCGGGGTATTCGCCATAACCTTGTTGAGCCAGCCGATTGAACAGACGGGGATGACCTATCTTCGCCTACGGCGGCAATCCGGACTTTTTCTGGTCTTTAGCATGATCAAATTGCTGCTGCAGCTCGGCCTGAACCTGCTCCTGGTCGTTTATTGGGAGCAGGGGGTCCTCGGCGTCGTGCTGAGCGCGGTGATTTCGTCCGTCCTGCTCGGCATCGGGTCCACGATTTATATTTCGGTTCATGAGGCTCCCGCGTTCGACTGGCAGGTGACACGCAAGATGATCCAGTTCTGCTGGCCCCTGTGGATGTCTGGGTTGGCTGGACTCTATATTGGGTCATCCGGTGCGATGTTCCTCAGGGTGTTTGCCACGCTGGGCGATGTGGGGC
>CAZWSD010000545.1:0-2484 GCA_964636535.1 uncultured Acidobacterium sp.
ACGGGATGATCTGGCCGATGACTCCGATCGGCTCGTGGCGGGTATAGCAGAAATAATTTCCGTCGATGGGAATGGTCCTGCCCTGAATCTTGTCGCACCAGCCTGCGAAGTATCGATAGCAGGCGACCGTCTTGGCAAGATCCAGAGTTTTGGCGATGCGGAAGGGTTTTCCGTTATCCATTGCCTCCAAGGCTGCCAAATGGTCTGCATCGTCTTCAATAAGACTGGCGAGTTTGCTGAGCAGCAACCCACGATCGGAAGCATTGAGCTTTGGCCACGGACCCGTTTCCAACGCAGCGCGGGCTGCCGCGACGGCTAGATCAACATCGGCTACGTTCGCCGAAGCCACCTGGCAGATCTCTTCGCCGCTTGATGGATCGATGGTCGGAAAGGTCTCGCCAGAGAGGCTGTCCACCCAATGATTGTTAATGAAGAGCCGGGTGGGGGGAAGAGCAACCTTGCGGGGTTCGGGCAGGAGTGGAGGCGCCACTGTAGACGACATACGATTCCTCTGCATGAAGAGTGATGACGGATAACAGACACTTTAGAACGTGAAAGGTGAGAAAAACAACGGAAAGCGTGATTATCGGGATGTTTGAAGCTAAGGACGCCGGGCGAAGTTGGGCAACAGAAGATGATTCCGGCTTTGCCGGCTCGACCGCGTCTTCGCCGCAGTTTCAGAAGCCCCGCTTGGCGGCAAGATAGGGTACCAAAAGTATTTCGACGATGCCAGGTAAGGGATCTTCCGTGCTGAAAACCGCGTCACTACGACACTTGGTCAAGGATGTGAGATATTCGCGGAACGTGAGCTCGCCCGCAAACATCGCCATGATCGCAGCAGGAATATCGGTAGTAAGCCGCAGCCAGCCGACGCCAGACTGGGCACTTGCCTCTGTCACGGCAAGGCCAAGTTGATCTCGGTACAGCATGTAAGTAAAATCAACGCCAGCACTCGCCCCAAGTGAATGGTATCCCCAGGTACGCGCATTTACATCGAGTAACTTATACTGGCCGTCCCTGGGATCGAGTTTATATTCCAATTCCACGAGTCCGTAGTAATTAACGGCGGACAAGAAGCGCTCCGAATATTCTTCGAGAGCTGGAACCTCAACCGTTTCAACATAGGTGCTTGCTTTGCCAAAAACAAGAGGGTGCTGCCGCCTGCGCAGGGCCGTCATTTTGCCGACCGGTTTTCCATCACGAAAAAAGGCACAATAGGAATATTGCTGGGAGCCTCCCCCGGGGATCATCTCCTGAATCATGATTTCTCCCGGTCCGACCAAGTTCACGGCTTTCTTATACAGGATATTCAGTTCCTGATGATTGTTCGCCTGCCAGGCTTTTGACCGTGTGGCATAGACAAAGCGCTCACGAATAGCCGGCTTAATCGCCAAGGGAAAATTCACGGCATCAATGCTGTTCAACTCTTCGAAACTGGTGGGGGTCATCGTGCGTGGAGTGGGGATATTCAATTTATTCGCCAGTTGATAAGTGCGGCGCTTATCCCAAGCGCGCTCAACTACATCCCACGGTGGAGTTGGTACACGAAAGGTCTGACTGAGTTGCCCTCGGAATCGGGAGATTGCCGCGACCATTTCTTCGCGCGTGGGATAGAGGATCCATCCCGCGATGGGGAATCGGCGAGCAGCATCAAACAAAGCCTCGACGATTTCTTCGGGTGTTCGGAGCTTTGCAGCTTTGACAAAGTGCGAACAGTATTTGGAAAAGTGGGCGATGGACTGTTCGTCGTCGATGACGCAGACGGGGATACCCTGCTTGCCCAGACTGCGAACAATGTTCAAGCCCTGGTAGTCGCCACCCAATACGATGGCGCCCACGGCACCGATGGAGGGAGCGGTTTTTGAAGCAGCGGGTGGGGGTGTTGAGTCTGTCAAATGGCTCCGGCTGTAGTTCGTGCGGAAGGATAGTCTTTCTGGAGCGCGGAAAGCAACTCTACAGCAGCGAATCCTGTTCCGGATACGAAGCCAAGGAGTGGGCCGAAACTTCTTGCAGCTGGCTTGCCGAGGAAATGGAGCCTGGGGACAGAGCTCTCCAGGCCCCGGCGCAGGACCGGGTAGCCGTCTACGGACTTCACGCTTCGGATGAGTGATTCGGCGAGGAAGTCATATTTTGAAATGTCGACACGATATCCAGTTGCAAGGAGGACATGGTCAACGATGCGGTCGGAGCCGTCGTCGAGGCGGAGGTAGACTTTATCGTTCCGGACATCGGCTGAAACTACGTGACGGTTCAGAGTGCACTGGACGTCACGCAAGCGAGGCGCCAGCCAACCGGCGACGGCCGGTCGTATGGCACGGTATGCCATACGCTGTTGTAACCCGCGAGGAAGGCGGCGAAAGAGATGGGGCAGTGCAACTACTCGGCTGAGTCCAGCCGGACCCACATCGCGATCGGAATAAAGCATGCGTGACACCAGTCCAAGGTGGTGAAGGCGCGGATGCATGCCAACCCAGTTGAGTTTCG
>CAZWSD010000546.1:0-2481 GCA_964636535.1 uncultured Acidobacterium sp.
CCGAATTCGCCGAGCGGCGCCTGGAAATCGTAGGAGCGGACGGGCACGTCGGTGGGGTAGCCGGTGCGCTGCGATTCCTCGAGGGTGGTGAGAATGCCGCGCGGATTTCGGCCGCCCTGGAACATGTAATAGCCGAGGAGGTTTACGCCGGAGCCGAGCATGACGGGCGCAAGCGCTGCGATGTCGGCGGGATGAATGACGGGGCGGCGATAGTAGGTGTCCTCAGTTCCGCCGCCGACTTCGGCGGTGAGAAAGGGGGTGCCGCGATAGGCGGAGGCGCTGTTCTGGCCGTGGCTGCCCCTGGCGGACATGGCTCCGGCGGCGCGGTTGTGGAAGCGGAAGGCGAAGACATCGCGGGGCGTGAGCTTGCCGGGACGGCGGTCCCAGGGCGCGGTGGGAGAGCCGCCGTAAACGGGCAGGACCTGGTCGAGCGGGATAGCGGCGCCGTCCCAGCCGGTGACGGTGTAGAGCGGAACATCGATGCCTGCCTGGAGGGCGAGCTGCTTGAGCTTGCGGATGTGGGCGTCGCCGGAGCCGGGGCCGAACTGGTGGTATTCGTTTTCGATCTGCACGCCGATGACGGGGCCGTTGTTCTTCCAGAGGAGGCCATTGAGCTGCCGGCCGATCTGGTCGTAGAAGGTGCGGACTTCAGCGAGATAGATGGGATTGTTGGTGCGGACGGGGCTGTTTTTGAGCACCCAGTCGGGGAAGCCGCCGTTGCGCGCCTCGGCATGGGCCCAGGGGCCGATGCGCGGGAAGACGTACATGCCATGCGCGGCGCAGAGCTGGACGAAATGGCGCAGGTTGCGGCGGCCCGACCAGTCGAAGTGACCCTCTACTTCTTCCTGGTGGTTCCAGATGACGTAGGTGGAGATGATTTGAACGCCGGCGGCTTTCATTTTGAGGATTTCGGGCAGCCACTCGTTGACGGGGACGCGGGAGTAATGGAACTCACCCATGACGGGGAGCCAGGGTTTGCCGTTGAGCATGAGGTAGCGGGAGTTGACGGAGAGGGTTTGGCCGTCGGCAGCGCGGGATGTGCCGAGATGTGCGATGACGGGCCTGGGCGCGGGCGCGGGAGTGGAGGCGTTGATGTGAAGGACGTTTTGCGCGGGTGCGGATGCGGCAAGGAGGGCAAAAAACAGCGCGACGAGGTGATTGCGGGAGCGAAGGAATGGGGTCAGAAGGCACCTCAACGGCGGCGGTCTATGGATTACGGTGGAATCAGGTTGCGTCCCGCGGGTAGGTCATGACGAGGCGCGGCGATCCGAAGCTTCCCCCGTACTATATGCAATGGAGCGCACGGTCCGAATCCGACAAAAGTCGGAGCGGGTGTCGCAGGCGGCAATTAGAGGTGCGCGAGGCCGCGCTGGAGGGCAGCGATGACAGCCTGCGTGCGGTCAGTGACATTGAGGCGCATGAGAATGACGCTGACGTGGGATTTGACGGTGGCTTCTTTTATACGCAGCTCCTGTGCGATTTCGCGGTTGCTTCTGCCACGGACGAGAAGCGAGAGGACTTCGCGCTCGCGGGAGCTGAGGTCAGAGCCGGGCATGCGCGAGGCGAGAGCGCGGGCCACGGGCGGAGGGACGAAGCGGCCGCCGGAGTGCACTTTGCGCAGCGCATCGATGAGAGCCTCATGCGGCATGCCCTTGATGAGGTAGCCCCGGGCGCCGGCTTCAAGAGCCTGATGGATATCTTCATCGCCTTCGTAGGTGGTGAGGACGATGAAGCGGGCTTGCGGGGCGAAGCGGCGGATTTCGCGAATGGCGTCGACACCGCCGCGGTCGGGGAGGCGGAGGTCCATGAGGGTGATGTCAGGCTTGTGCTCGCGGAAGAGCGCGACGGCCTCAGTTGCGTTGCCGCATTGGGCGACGACGGACATATCATTGCGCGCCTCGATGATGGCGACGACGCCGTAGCGCATGATGGGATGATCGTCGACGACGAGGACCTTCATTTGCGGTGCGTCAATCATATGGCTACTTTTTCTCCGACTGGGAAGAGCGAAGAGCGGCGCAGGCGGAAGCGAACCGTGGTTCCCTGATCCGATGCGCTGATCCACTCGATTTTTCCATTGAGGCGCTCGATGCGCTCGCGCATTCCGGCGATGCCGTAATGCGGTTTGCCGTCAGCAGGCATGGAGCCGAGCTCGAAGCCTGTTCCGTTGTCGATGACTTTGCCTTTGAGGTCGTCCTTGCCGTAGCAGAGCTCGATGGAGACCTGGGAGGGTTTGCCGTGAAGGACGGCATTGTAGACGCCCTCGCGAATGACCATGAGGATCTCATGTGCGAGGGAAGTAGGGATGGGGAAGCGCTGGCCGTTGGCATGAAAGTCGATGGGGATACCGAACTCCTTGCTGGTTTGCTCGGCGAGAAGGGCGACGGACTGGGAGAGATTCTGGCGCGGCTCATCGCCGTGGCGGAGATTCCAGACGGCTTCGCGGGCCTCATCGATGGTGGTGCGGACCTGGGTGCGGGC
>CAZWSD010000547.1:0-2480 GCA_964636535.1 uncultured Acidobacterium sp.
TGGGGCCTCATCGCGGACATCCAGCCACCTGACCTCGAAACCAAGGTCGCCATCCTCCAGAAAAAGGCCGAAAGCGAGCACCTCGCGCTGCCCACTGACGTAGCCCTCTTCGTCGCATCCAATGTCCGCACCAACGTGCGCGAACTGGAAGGCGCGCTCACACGCCTCTTCGCATGGTGCCAGTTGAACAGCGTGGAAATCACTCTGCCCACCGCCCAGCAGTGCCTCAAACAGTTCATTGATACGCAGGTGCGCAAAATCACCATCGAGGCCATCCAGCGCGCCGTCGCCGAACAGTTCGGCATGCGCGTTCTCGAACTCAAGCAGAAAAACAACTCCCGCGCCGTCGTCGTCCCTCGCCAGATCGCCATGTATCTCGCCAAGCAGATGACCGAGGCCTCCCTGCCGGAAATCGGCCGCCAGTTTGGCGGCAAACACCACACCACCGTCATGCATTCCATCGCAAAGATTGACGAGCAGCGCCGCACCGACAAAAACCTCAACAGCACCCTCAACAAGCTCCAGGAAACCCTCAACAGCTAGCCCGCAACATCTACCCATCACCGGGCGCGGAGGCCATCGCCTCCGCGTTTCTGCTTCTGCCCCGCCCGCCATTCCTGTCCCATTCCCCATTTCGCGCTAGTTCTTGACATTTACCCCTCCATCCTGTTTCCATCATGGGCGAAATCAAGAGAGACCTGCATAGTGCCTAGACAATGGTTTGTCTCTCTTGACTTGCGCCGACCCTATACCTCTTTCACCTTCAAGGACCTCCCATGAACCGGAAACTCACCCGTCTCCTCATAGCATTCGCCCTGCCGCTCGTTTCCTGCGTCTGCGCCGCCGCGCAGCAGTTGCCGCCCGCGCAGGAGTGGCTCAGCACGGCCACCAGGTCGGCTCTCTTCGCCCACCAGGACCAGCCACTCCAATTCTCTTCCCCCTCGAATCAGCTGCCCCTCATCAGCGTCAACGACATGGAGCACTATCAATCCATGGTCGGCTTCGGCTGCGCCCTCACCGGCGGTAGCGCCCAATTGCTCATGGAAATGAGCCCCGCCGACCGATCCGCCCTCCTCAAATACCTCTTCGCCAAAACCGGCAACGGAATCCACATCAGCTTCCTCCGCGTCAGCATCGGGTCGTCTGACATGAATTCCCGCGCCTACACCTACGACGATCTGCCCGCCGGAGACACCGATCCCACCCTCGCGCACTTCAGCCTCGCGCCTGACCTGCAAACCGTCATCCCCGTCCTCAAGCAGATCCTCGCCATCAATCCTGACCTGAAAATCCTCGGCTCACCCTGGTCCGCCCCCGCATGGATGAAAACCCATGACAGCCTCAAGGGCGGCCACCTCAAAAAGCAGGACTACCCCGTCTACGCCCGCTACTTCGTCAAGTACATCGAGGCCATGCGAGCCCAGGGTATCCCCCTCTACGCCGTCACCGTCCAGAATGAGCCGCTCAATCCCAAGAACCTGCCCAGCATGGTCATGTTCGCCCCGGAAGAAAACGCCTTCCTCGCGCACGATCTCATCCCCGCATTCCACAAAGCCGGCATCCACACCCGCATCTGGCTCTACGATCACAACCCCGACATGCCCTCCTATCCGCTTTCCATCCTCGCTGATCCGGCCGTCAGCCCCTATGTCGATGGCACCGCCTTCCACCTTTATGGCGGCAAGGTATCCACCCTCACCAGGGTCCACAACAAATATCCGAACAAAAACATCTACATGACCGAGCAGTCCATCACCAGCCCCCATACCGGCCCGTTGCCTATCGCCGAAGCCATCCACCGCGTCCTCATCGGCTCTACACGCAACTGGAGCCGCCTCGTACTGCTCTGGAATCTTGCCGCGAATCCCGACGACGGCCCACACACCAACGACGGCGGCTGCACCTCCTGCCAGGGAGCCCTCACCCTCGACGGAAACCAGGTCACCCGCAATCTTGCTTACTATGCAATCGCGCACTTTGCGAAATTCGTCCCGCCCGGCTCCATCCGCATCGGCTCAACGCAGCATGAGCAACTCTTCACCGTTGCCTTCCTCACCCCAAAGCGCCGCATCGTCCTGGTCGTCTCCAATACTGGCAACTTTCCCAAGGCATTCGACGTGAAATACCACAGCCGCTGGTTCACCACCACCCTTCCACCCGAATCCGCCGCCACCTACACCTGGTAAACCTCACCCGCCTACCACCCTCCAGCGGCTCCCGTCCACCCGGGAGCCGCGCCCCTTCCCACCGCCTGCTCGCCTTCGAACCTCCCACCTGCGCCGCAAATAACGATTCTCCGCATCTTCTATCCCGTCTGCGAATTCCCCCTCGGGGATGCGACAATAGTCAACGTCAGCATCCTCCATCCTTTCCGCAATCGGGGTCGATCTTTCATGGCGCAATCAGATGTCGCGCAAAGGCCAACGCCCGCCTTGAGCGATCACGACTTTGATTACGAGCATTGGACCCCGCGCTTCAAC
>CAZWSD010000548.1:0-2479 GCA_964636535.1 uncultured Acidobacterium sp.
CTTCCCACAAGTTTCCGACTCGCAGCTCCATGATCACGCCGCCGTCGTCCTGCGGCAAGAACTTCTGCGAATCGTGCCAATGGCGTTCCATTATATACGGCGTCTGGTCTGGCGAGAACCGAATCCGCACCAATTGCGGCTGGCCGCCGTGGACCGGAAACGCAGTGCGTTGGAATGCCTCGAAGTCGAAATCATCCCTAACTGTGAATCGTTGATTTGTGGTCGAGACGCTGCTGATCCGCTCGACCGCGAAAGTCCGAATCGCCCGCTTCGCATGATCGTGCGCGACCAGGTACAGTCCGCCGCCGGTGTACCAAAGCCGATAGGGATCGACGGCGCGTGTTTGCGCTTCGGGGGCCTTCAACGGCTTGTGTTGGATTCGGACCGTGAGCCGGTGTCGAATGGCGCGGTTGAGCGCATCGATGGTCTTGGACGACTCACTATAATCCTTCCAGCCAGTCACGGAAACCGCCGTTTGTTGCTTCAATCGCCGCAGCAGGTCGTGTCCCGACGCTGGCAGCCGTGCGCCGATTTTCTCCAATGCGCTATCCAGGGCCTTTTGCATCGGGCTTCCTTGGAGCACCTGCAGAAGATCGCGACTGAAATACAGCGCCATCAACTCCGCCAAGTTAAAGGAAAGCTCGGCTGATTCCTTGGTGGAATCGAGCAGTCGCCAATATACAGTTCCATCCCGCGATTCGGACAGAACGGGAAACCCGGCCGCTTCCAAAACGGCGATGTCGCGTTGGATCGTGCGCTTGGTCATGCCGAGTTCGGCCTTGAGCTGGTCCAGCGAACGGCCAACTCTGCCGGAAAGCAGGCTGACGAGTTTCCACTGCCGCGTTAGCTGTTCGCCTCTCACTGGCCAATCAAGTCCTTCCGAATGCCACTCTGCCGCAGGGGTACGACAGATCAGGTCGCGCATAGAAAAAATCTTCTTGGGCATGACCTGATGTGTCGTAGCGGCAGGATGCAATAGCTGCCATGATAAAAACTTTACGCCTCAGCTTGGCAAGTAGATCAGCGGAAATTCGGAATGCACTGGACCAATACATGCCCTGGATTCGGACGTGCATGGCGGAGGATGGGGGCAGCCTCATCCAACTCCGGTTCGACCATTCACTGGCCGCAATCGCCGCCCATCACTTGATGGGCGCGCGCTGCCGAACGGCGATGCAGTCCCAAGGGCGGACTGCCCTTGAAACGAGACTGCAAAGAATCGAATTCCCTCCAGAAATTGCTCCCGCAATCAAGCTGCGACTGGTTTCGCTGCCACAGGCTTCACATGACTGGTCGGCGGAGTGGCTGGATTGCCCGGTCGCGTTATCTTTCTCCGGCTTCTCTGGGCCGGTGATTGCAGCGAATTTGCCGTGCGTGGACGGAGCCGGTCACAACTCTGAGTGGCGAGAAGTGACGCTCGCGAAGCGCGAAGATGTTCCTGCGCTTCTGGATCTCATGAAGGCGGCCTTTGGAGTGAATCGACCGTTGAAGGTGATGGGCGAAGAGAGCGTGACGATCCAGCCGCTGGAGTGGGATGACCTTATTCTGGATGACTCCGTGGTCCGCCTGGTCAAAGACGATTTCCACCTGTTTCTTGAGCGGGAAGAATGGTACAAGCAACACCGGCTTCCGTTTCGTCGCGGATACCTCTTCCACGGCCCTCCGGGCAACGGCAAGAGCAGCGTGATTCGAGCGATGCTCTCGACAGCGGGAATTTCTGGCTTCACGATCAATCCGTTCCGCGTTTTTACCGATGACGACATGATGGCGGCCATGTTCGCTGAAGCGGCTCAGACCACGCCATCGATCATCGTGCTGGAAGACCTCGACCGATGGTTTCCTGTCAGCAAGGAAGACGAGTCCGGCAGCCGGATTTCAATCCAGCAACTACTGAATCATCTGGACGGCGTAGGAAACCAGGACGGCATTGTCGTTGTGGCGACGGCGAATAATCCGCGCATTCTAGATCCCGCGATTCTTCGGCGACCCGGACGCTTCGACCGAGTTGTTGATTTTCAAAATCCCATTGCGGAGCATCGCGAAAGGTATCTGCGCCAGATGCATCCGCCGTTGGCCCAAGAAGACCTGACAGAATTTACACGCAGAACGACGGGTTTTTCGTTTGCTCAACTACGCGAGGCTTACATACTGGCAGGCCAGATTGCATTGGAAGGGGACGGTCGGATTGACGCGGAGCGCTTGGTGCAGGCTGCCTGCACGCTTTCCGAGACAATGATGTTGGCTGACCGAAAATGGAACACGCAGGTGGGATTTCGAGAAAGGTAAGCGCCGAGTAAATCGCCAGAGCGCTTCGGCAGGGATGATATCGACGAGTCATCGCTCCCCTGACTAGACCCGAATCCGCCAAAACGGTCGCCTCTGTCAGGTGCGGTGCTGCATCTGGTAATGTTATCCAATGGCCAGGAAGATCAAGCGGATCGGCATCCTCACCGCCGGTGGCGACAGCCCCGGGCTGAAT
>CAZWSD010000549.1:0-2477 GCA_964636535.1 uncultured Acidobacterium sp.
CATTGGTGGCGCCGGAAACAGCCGAGCATGTCAGGAAAATCATTGCTGACCTAGGGTTCATCCCAAATCTCTCCGCCACGGCTTTGAAATCTGGCCGGAGCAACACCTACGGATTGATTATTCCTGACATGGGCAATCCGTTCTTCCCTGAGTTTCTGCTGGATTTTGAGCAGGTTCTGGTGGAAAACGACCACGAGATACTGCTGGCAACAACGCAATCCAGCGAGGAAAAGCTCTCCCACTCCGTGCGTCGCATGTTGTTCCGGCGGGTTGACGGAGTCGTGCTGATGGCTTCCGAATTTGATACTCGCGAGATCGAGCCGATCCTCGATCATAGGATTCCAATCGTTACGATTGACCGACGGCATTCAGAGCCGGGCTGTGGCGATGTATCGATCGACTTCGAGGATGGATATCGGCAGGCCGTCCTGCATCTGAAGGAACTTGGGCATCAGGCCATCGGCTTCATTGGCGGAATTGAAAATCTCACCACCTCCCGGATCCGCCTCGATGCATTCCAGCAAGCCCTCCGTAACGCGCAATTGCGGTTTCGAGCCAATTGGGTCCGGGCAGGCGACTATCGGGTCGGGGGCGGGGATGCGGCGATGCGCAGCCTGCTCCGGGAAAAGATACATCCAACCGCGGTGTTGACGGTGAACGATCTGACGGCCTTTGGCGCTCTGCGCGCGCTGCAGGCGGTAGGGATCGGTGTCCCGTCGCGAATCTCCGTGGTTGGCTTTGACGGAATACTTCTGGGCGATGCAGTGCAGCCGCCGCTCACAACAATCTCTGTTTCCCGCAGGCTGATGGCCACACGATGCCTGCAGGCGCTTGCAAAACTGAAGGACGATATTTCCAAGCGTGGAGCTCTATTTTCTGTCCCGGTGAGTCTGGTCGTTCGCCAATCGTCTGGACCGGCTCCAGCGACAAAGCGCCGTTGAACGAAGTTCAGCGCCAATAGATATTCAGAGCGATACAGCAAATCAGCAGGATGCCCGACAGAAGGAAGAGCATCGGACCCTGCTCGCTGGTCCATGCAGCCCGCCAATCGAAATGGAGCGGTACGCGGCCGTGAGCCTCTGTTTCTTTTCCAGTCCTGCTGACGAACTGCGCCACAAGAATTGTGACGACAAAAGCGGCGATGGCTACGTGGAAGTTGGCATTCATCGTACTCCCGAAGCGAACCCATCCGCGCATTGCCGAAAAGTGGTAGACGGCAGCGACACTGATGCCACTGGCAAAGCCTGCCAGGGCTCCTTTGCTGGTGGTCTTTCGGCTCGTCATGCCGAGCAGGAAAACTCCCCAGAAGGGCGCGCTGAAGAGTGAGAACAGGAGCTGCACCTGATCGATGAGGGTTTTGAAGTGGAAGCTCAGCGACGATGCAGCCGCGCCGATCACTATCGCCGCGAAGTTAGAGAGATAGCCTACCTTCAAATAGTGATTTTCAGATCGTCCAGGATTCAACTGAATACGATAAATATCCTGGGTCCAGATCGCGGCGAAACCGGAAACATAGCCGCCCAGTCCGGACATCAGAGTCGCGACCAGCGCGGTAAAGCCAATGCCCAGCATGCGTGGTCCGTAAAAGTGCTGCATCATGAGGGGAAGCGCCTGATCGTAGCGATGGATGGTTCCGAGATGAGGGATGATCTTTTCGGCGGCCAGTCCCGGCAGCACGACAAGCAGGGAAAAGATCAGCTTTCCGAAGCCCGCCCATAGCGGCACCTGTCGTGCTGCGGATTCCGTACGGGACGCCAGTGCCCGCTGAATCAGTACGAAATCCGTGCCCCAATAGCTAAAACTCAGGACGAAGCCAAGTCCGATGATCAAGCCGATCTGATCGAACGGCGCGGTATGCGAGGTCAAGGGGATGCCCTTCCACAAGTGCCAGTTCTGAGGCTCGTTCGCGGAGCGTTTTACGATGGGCAGAACATGCACAAAAAGCGGAACCAGCCCCGCCAGCAGGACCAATAGCAGAAAGACTTCGTTGTAGATAGAGGCCCTGACGCCCCCAAGCAGCACATAGGTGAGCACGATGACGGCCGAAAGCAGAGTCCCAACCGCGTAACCCAGCCCGAAAACTACGTGAAGCACCTGACCCATTGCGTACAAGCTGATACCGCAAAGAGAAAGCAGGATGAAGGAAGTGACGTAGGCATTCAGTAAACGCAGATTCAGACTGAAGCGTTCTTCAAGATACTCGGGAACGCTGAAGACCTTGCTCCTCGTGTAAATAGGAATCATCCACAGCGCGACAAAGATCATTCCTGGAATCGCGCCAATCCAGTAGAACTGAAAAGCCTGAGCTCCGAATTCTGCAGCCATGGCGCTGAGGCCCATGATCTCAAGTGCGCCACAGTTGGCCGCAAGAAACGACGCGGAAACGATCCAAAGAGGGAGTGACCGGCTGGCATTCAAAAATTCGTTGCTACTGGTCAGCGGGCGCCGGGCAATGCGCCCAATGGCGATCGAGATGG
>CAZWSD010000550.1:0-2465 GCA_964636535.1 uncultured Acidobacterium sp.
GCGGCGGAGCATAGAGGCCGAGCAGCTTGCGGGTCCACCAGACGCCTTTTTCGCGTTTCTGCTGTGGCGTGCTGAACCAATATTGCCAGACGACGGTGCGGACATACCTTGGCCCGGAGGGAAAGGGATTGCCGGCGAAGAGATGGATGACGGATGGGCTGCGCAGGAGGAGGCGGGCTTCGCAGTTGAGGACGAAGGGATAGTGCTCCCAACTGCCGAGCGATGCAAACCAGAGGTTCCAGTCAAAGCGGGGCTGGTAGGGCGCGTAGATGCCGGGAGCCTGATGGAGATTCTGGGGCTGGTAGCGGTAGGGGTATGGCGTCCAGTGGATGCCGTCGTCTGAGCCCTGGAATTCGATGAGGTAGCGGGCAGGAGTCATGACAGCAAAGAGGCCGTATCGGTTGGCGACGCGGAAGGGCGCGAGGGCGTAAGCGGGCTGCTCGGGCAATGGGACGCCACTCCAGAAGAGTTGCAGGAGAGGCAGCAAGGTTGCGTAGAAGATCCAGCAGAGCAGGAAGGCCACGAGGCTGAGGCGCAGGGTGCGCAGGCGGGTCCGCCAGCGAGGCAGAGGCAGCGCGGGAGCTTCAGAGTCTTCGGGGGCTGGTGTCTCGCTGGTTTCGGCTTGGCAGTTGATCTCAGGTTGGGGCTGGGGAGGCTGAAAGGGTTTGCGCCAGCGCGCGGGGACGAAGCGCAGGAGGGTGCGGTCTTCGAGCAGGAGGATGCCGAGGGAAAGGACGAGGTAGTTGAGGAAGGCGTAATTGGCGGTGAGAATGACGCCGATTTGCCATACGGTGACGATGCAGAAGCAGGCGATGCGCCAGCGCCTTGGCAGGAAAGCGAGGAAGACGATGCCGAGTTCCATGACGAGCGTGGCGCCGGCGGTGGCCTTTTGAAACCAGTGAGGGAGTTGCTCGATGTACCAGCCGATCCAGGTGGGCAGGGGGCCGTTCTGGTAGTAGTGGTACATCGCGGTGAGGTTGCGCCAGGCGGGATCGCCGCTGCCGAGCTTGACGAAGCCGGATTCGAAGTAGATGCGGAACCACTCCCAGAGGAGCAGGAGGCGAGCCGCACGGATGGGGATGGAGCCGAGTCCCCAGCCGGGGAGGAATCCGCGAGGAGCGAGGAAGAGCACGAGGAGACCGGCGGCGAGGAGCATGCCGTCGGATTGATAGGAGGAGAAATCCTGGGCGGCTCCGATGAAGGATAAAAAGCAGACGAAGCAGATGAGGAAGTTGAGGCGCGGCCAAAGGTTGAGGGTGGCGAGCGTCGAAGCGGCAAGGCCAATCCAGCAGATGGCCATGAGCATGTGGGAGCCGGCGGAGAGCCAGAGCAGGGTGGGCGCGTACCAGAAGCGGAAGATGCCGAAGGCTTCTGCAACTTTGGGCAAGTATTGGTTGGCCGGAAGCAGGCCGCGGGGGCCGATGAGTCCGCGGATCTGAAAGAGCAGGGAGAAGAAGGCGGAGAAGTAGATGAGGGCGAGAGCGCGGAGAAAGATCCAGCGCGCTATGAAGTGGTTGTCGTCGCCGTAGGCAGGATCGAAAAGGCCGCGGAAGAAGGTGGAGGCGCGCTTGCGCGTGGCGCGGGAGGAATCGAGTTGGGAAAGGCTTTCGAACATGTGTGAGGCCGCGAGAGGAAGAAGACTCGGCAAGCGCATTTTACCTAAGATGGACGTCGGCGATGCGGCCGGAGAATCATTCGATGGGTTCGGCGGGTTTGCGGAAGCGGGGTTTCTTCATGAGGTAGCCGACGGGGATGAGGCAGGCGGTGAGGAGGACGAGGATGTGTATGGTATCGACGTAGGCGAGGGTACGGGCCTGCTGGTGCATGATGGCATAAATTTGCGCAGCGGCCGCATGGCCTGCGTTGCTGGTTCCGGCGCCGGCCTGGGCGAGAAATGCGGCCATGGCGTTGTGGAGGGACTGATAGTTTGCCGAGGAGGCGGTGATGTGGGCGGCGAGGTAGGTCTGGTGTGTGTCTGTCCTTCTGGTGAGCATGGTGGTGATGAAGGAAATGCCGACGCTACCGCCGATGTTGCGCGCGAGGGCGGTGAGGCCTGAGACTTCGTTGTTTTTCTCCTGCGGGATGCCGACGTAGGACATGACGCTGATGGGGACGAAGAGAAAAGGCATGCCGATGACCATGATGGCGCGCCAGCTTGCCGCGTCCATGAAGCTGATGCCGAGGTTGAGATTGCTGATTCGCCAGATGCCGAAGGTGAGGACCGTGAAGCCGAGAGTGATCATGAGGCGGGGGTCGATTTTTTGGCCGATGAAGCCGACGATGGGGAAGAGCACAATGAGCACGAAGCCGCCGAGTGACAGGGCGAGGCCGGCCTGCTGGGCGGTGTAGCCGAGCAGTTCCTGCAGGAACTGCGGAATGAGGACGGTGGTGGAGTAGAGGGCCGCGCCGATGAGGAGCATGACGATTTGCGTCATGGCGAAGTTGCGTTTGCGATAGAGGGAAAG
>CAZWSD010000551.1:0-2465 GCA_964636535.1 uncultured Acidobacterium sp.
CCCTGCGGGCCCTGGTTGACGAGGGTGACATCGAGGATGGCGGGATGGGCGGTCTGGTCATTCTCTTTGCTGTCGAGCACGATATTGGCGCCAGAGGATGAAAGTGCGAGTCCGTAGTTGGAGGCGGGAGTGGTGATCCAGGACTGGAGCTGGGAAGTGACATCGACGGCGACGTACTCGCCGGCGGCGCTGGCGGAGAAAGAGCCGATGGATGCGCCCAGCGAAGGGATGGTGCTGTAGGTGACGGACGACTCTGACCAACTGCCGGTGACGGGCTGAACGGTGACGGTTCCCGCGGTGTTGACGCGATTGACGAAGACGAAGAGAGTGGCGTTCTCCACCTGCGAGGCGGTTGTCCCGGCGGGAACAGCACTCATGCTGAACTGGAGCAGCGAAGTGTTGCCGTTGCCGACGTAGAGATTGCTCAGGGAGCCGAGGTTGGTGGTGGGTCGGCTGGAGTCGACGGAGGCGTCTGCGGCGACGGGCAACAGCGCGGCGCGCGCGAGGGGCGTGAGCAGGCTGACGCAAAGAAGCACAATGAGAGTGCGGAGGAGAGGGGACGCTTTCATAGAAGCCTCAATGAGTGGGCCGAGTTGACTAGCGCAGGAGAAAATGGCTTGTGCCAGCGGGGTGCGCAAGTTCAAGGCAGAACATTTTTTTGAGTTACTTAGGATACGGCCTTCCAAAATTATTCGATAAGTTGACGGATGTCAAAACAATAATTCGTCACATTTTCAACAAGGCTACGCGCACAGGGGAAGGGGGATTCGCAACGCGATGTATTTCCAGCGCGGAAACAGGCAGTGTAAACTCGGCGTGAGATTGCCTGGCCGTGAAAAGATCCCTCCAACGTTTTGCGCTGGCGACAGTTACGTTAGTACTCGCCGTGACGCTGGCATATATTAACTCTTTTGATAACGGCTTTCATTTTGATGATTACCACACGGTGGTGAACAATCCCGCGATAAGGAGCTTGAAGAACGTGCCGCGGTTCTTCACGGACGCGAAGACGTTCAGCATTCTTCGGGCGAACCAGACTTACCGGCCCATTGTTTCGACGACGCTGGCGTTTGATTACTGGATGGGCGATGGTCTAAAGCCGTTTTACTTCCACCTAGGGACGTTTCTGATCTATCTGGTGCAACTGATCGCGATGCTGCTGCTGTTCCGCATCGTGATGAACCGGACGTGCCCGGAGCGGGATCATCTGCTGCTGGCGACGATTGCGGCTGGATGGTATGGGCTGCATCCGGCGATGGCCGAGACGGTGAATTACATCATCCAGCGCGGCGATGTTTACGCGGCGTGCGGGGTGGTGTGCGCGCTGCTGGTTTATGCGGTTCGTCCGGGGTGGCGGCGTTACGGCACCTACCTGGCGCCATATGTGCTGGCGCTGCTGAGCAAGCCTCCGGCGATCGTGCTTCCGGCGCTGCTGTTTGCGTGGGTGGCGATGTTTGAGGCTCCGGCGGAGCGCCGGTATCGGGCAGCGGGGGTGGCCGCGCTGCCGTCGTTGCTGGTGGGCGGGGCGTTGATGGCATTTGAGGGCGCGATGACGCCGAAGAGTTTTACGCCCTCGACGCTATCCAGTTTCTCGTGGTACATCACGCAGCCATATGTATTGTTGCGGAACTTTGTTACGTTTTTTCTGCCGCTGCATTTGAATGTTGATACGGATTTGAGAGCATTTCCGCACCTCGGTTTGAATGCGATAGTGGGTTTTGCGTTTGTGGCGGCGCTGACAGCGGCGATTTGGGTGCTGGCGCTGTCGAGGCAACTCAGGCCGATAGCCTTCGGGCTGCTATGGTTTTTGATCGGGTCGCTGCCGACGGCACTCTACAAGCTCTCGGAAGTGAACAACGACCACCGGCTGTTTCTGCCGTTCATCGGCATGGCGCTGGCGGTGACCTGGGCTGGGTATCTTGGGATTGGGTGGCTTGCCTCGCGGGTAAGATCGCAGTGGATATGGAAGGGGGCGACGGCGTTCACGCTGGTTTTGCTTGGGGCGTATGGCTGGGCGGCGCATATACGTAACCGTGTGTGGCACAGTAATCTTTCGCTATGGTACGACGATGTGCTGAAGTGCCCCCACAACGGCCGTGGCCTGATGAACTATGGACTTGCGCAGATGGAAGCGGGGCATTACAAGATTGCATTGCACTACTTCAAGCGGGCGGAGAGGTATACGCCGAACTATCCCACGCTTGCAATTAACCTGGGGATAGTGAATGGATTACTGGCCGACGAGGGGCAGCCGGAACGCGCGGTCGAGGCGCAGCAATATTTTCTGCGGGCGATAGCGCTGGCGCCGGGCGACGGTGAGACGCACGCGTATTACGGGCGGTGGTTGCTTTTCCAGGGCCATGCGCGGGAGGCGGAGCAGCAACTGAGCCTTGCTGTTCGGCTGAATCCCGAGGCGTTGATGCAGCGCGATTTGCTGATAGAGGCGGAGATGAAGGCGGGCGACA
>CAZWSD010000552.1:0-2450 GCA_964636535.1 uncultured Acidobacterium sp.
CTGCCGGTGATCAAGTTTGAAGGCGATTACGGTGATATTGGGATCAACGTGAGGAAATCGCATGGGACGGGGAATGCGATGGGGACGATGGACGTGCCGATATTTGAAGAGCCGAAGCTGCGCGGGGACGCGAAGCAGGCGCAGGCGCAGTTGGATGAGGAGCAGGCGAAGCTGAGCGATCTGCGAGGTCAGATAGAGCAGGATGTGGACGACAGTATTCTGGACATTCAATCGTCAGAGAAGCAGGTGCAGGTGGCGAGGAGCAATGTGAGTCTTGCGACCGAGGAGCTGCAAGAGGCTCAGGAGCGTTATGCGGCGGGAGTTTCAGACAACCTGGAAGTGTCGCAGGCGCAGCAGGCGCTGGCCAAGGCAGATGCGGAATACGTGAGCAGCCTGTACGCGCACAACGTAGCGAAGCTGTCGCTGGCGCGGGCGATGGGAATCGCCGGGCGCAACTACAAGAGATATTTGGGAGGGAAGTAAGTGGCGGAACAAAATCCTGAACAGCAGAATCGTGCGGCGGGCGGGCGGCAGTCAGGTCCGCAGGAAGAGCAGCCAGCGCCGTTGCAGCCGGAGAAGAAGAAGCGGGGCCGGCTGATCCTGATCGTGGTATTGGTAGTGGCGGCGATCGGAGCTGGATTGTGGTGGTGGCATTCGACGTATTACGAGGACACGGATGACGCGCAGGTGAACGGCAACCTGATCCAGATCAGTTCGCGGATCAAGGGTCACGTGATAGCAGTGAACGTGAATGAGAACCAGTACGTGGACGCGGGCAGGGTTCTGGTAAGGCTTGATCCGACGGACTATGAGACGACGGTGCAGCAGGACGAGGCGAACCTGGCGAGCGCGAAGGCGAACTACGAAGCGGCGCGGGTGAATATGCCTGTGGTGAGCATCAACACGCAGAGCTCGCTGCACTCGGCGAACGCGGATGTGATGAGCGCGAAAGACTCGGTGGCGCAGTCGAAGCGTCAACTGCAGGCGGCGGAGGCTCAAGTTCTGGTGGCGCGGGCGAACTACACGAGGGCGAGGCTGGATTTGAGGCGGTATACGCCGCTGGTGCAGAAGGACGTGATCTCAAAGCAGCAGTATGACGCGGCGGTGGCGTCGGCGGCGGCGGAGGAGGCGGCGGTGCAGCAGGCGCAGGCCAATGTGCAGGCGTACGAAGATGCGGTACGCATTGCGCACGCGCGGGTGGCGCAGGCGGAAGCGAATTTGAATAACGCGAGGACGCGGCCGAAGCAACTGGCGATCCAGAAGGCGAAGATCGACCAGGCGGCAGCCCAGGTGCAGCAGGCCGAAGCGGCGCTGGAGCAGGCCAAGCTGAACCTGAGCTATTGCGTGATCAAGGCTCCGACGGCGGGGATTGTGACCACGAAGAGCGTCCAGGTGGGAGAAAACCTGGAAGTTGGGCAGAACCTGATGACGCTGGTATCACTGGACAACCTGTGGGTGACGGCGAACTTCAAGGAGACGCAGATTGACCATATTCATCGGGGTGAGCCTGTGCAGATCTCAGTGGACGCGCTGGACGGGAAGAAGTTTGCCGGGCGGGTGGCGGAGATTGGCGGTGCGACGGGTTCGATGCTGAGCCTGTTTCCGCCGGAGAATGCGACGGGCAACTACGTGAAGGTGGTGCAGCGGATTCCGGTGCGGATTGACTTTACGAAGCCGAGCCAGAACAAGGGTCACCGGCTGCGGCCCGGGATGTCAGTGGAGCCGAGGGTGACTGTGAAGTAAGTTCGGTTGCACGTGAGAGATAAGGGGCGTCCGCGGACGCCCTTTTTTTTATGGAGGCAGGCGGTGGTTCCGGGGGGCGGGGAAAGGGATGACGAGCCGTCGCGAACGCGCATCGAAATAAGTGTACGCCACGGAAGGCGAGAAGGAGAGAAAGCAATGAGCGCAACTGCGATGCCATCAACCAGGACGAAGGCCGAGACAAAGATCACGGATATGATTACTCCGCATCTGCGTCAGGGCGCGCGCGAGATTCAGCGTTTTGGCACGGTGATTCCGGACCTGCCGATTGGGCTGGATGCGAAGGCGCGGGAGAAGGTGTGCGCGTTTCTGAACGTGCTGCTGGCCGACACGATGTGCCTGCGCGATATGTACAAGAAGGCGCATTGGCAGGTGGCGGGACCGACTTTTTACCAGCTTCATCTGTTACTGGACAAGCACTTTACGGAGCAGAGCGAGCTGGTGGATGAGATTGCGGAGCGCATCCAGATGCTGGGCGGGGTGTCGGTGGCGATGGCGAACGACGTGGCGGAGATGACGCGGGTGAAGCCGGCGCCGCGCGGGCGCGAAGAGGCTCCGGTGATGATGGCCCGGCTGCTGGAAGCGCACGAGATGATCCTGATGGATGCGCGCAGCCGCGCTCGGCAGGCGTCGGAGCTGGGCGATGAAGGGACGAACGATCTGCTGGTGAGCGACCTGGTGCGCACCAA
>CAZWSD010000553.1:0-1811 GCA_964636535.1 uncultured Acidobacterium sp.
AAGCGTTGGCGCGGAAGCGGAATCGCAAGAAGGCTCGTAAAGAGCAAGAGTAGTTCGTTGCAGTGTCCGCCCGACCGGGCTGACCAGCCGTTCCAACGGTGCACGTTGGGGGTCAGCCTGCGTCGGACGAGATTTTCCTTGTTGTGGCCGGCACCCTCTACCGGCATATTGGAAACGCCGCATATCTGCGGCAGGGCCCGTTATTTTCGCGAAGTCAGAGATGGATTTGTGTGAATGCCGGAGCGGATGCAGCGCATCCGCGCCGGGGCGAAGGCTAGGGTTACCCATGGAGATCGTCGATAGGATTCTGCAATGCGTGGATTGCGGCAACGAGTTTGTGTTCACAGCCGGCGAGCAATTGTTTTTCCAGGACAGGCAGTTTAAGAACGACCCCAAGCGCTGCAAAGCGTGCAAGGCAAAGCGGTCGCGCTCGGGAAGCCAGGTGCGGGCCGAGACACGGACCGTATGCTCAGAGTGCGGGGCCGAGACGACGGTGCCGTTTAAGCCGACGCAGGGGCGGCCCGTGCTTTGCCGGCAGTGCTTCCAGGCAAAGAGGCCGGGCATGCTGACACAGAGATCAGCAGCCGTGGTGAACTGAAGCGCCGCGATCGCCGCATGTAATCTATCCAGCCTGATGAGCGTGGACGCGGAGGCAGGAAGCGCGTCTGCAATCCGTTGACGCCGGAGACGGATCGGTGTGCGGTTTCGGGAGGCGGCAGCGGGCTCTGAGTCACGAGGGGCGAGTTTCAGCGGAAACGTATTTTATGTCTTCGCGAATCTGGTTTGCGCGGGTGCAGACCTGGGAGGCGGAGTGCATGGCCATTGAACTTTGTGTGGCGTTGAGCATTTTTCCGCGGCAGGAGGGATCGCCGCAAGCCAAGCCAGTGGGATCAAGAAACGATACGACGGGCGAGACCAACGAGTAGGCGGAGGGATTGTGTGCTGGCGGGAAGCGCGTCGGATAACCCTCGAGGTCGATGAACCGGGGGGTGGAGACCTTAGTCTTCGCGGCTGGCGGCTACGATCTTCTTTCCGGACGATCTTGCTGGAGCTTTGCGGACCGGCGTTTTTCCCTCAGATGGCTCTGTGCCGGCGGCGTGGGCAGCTTTGCGTTTTTTGTCTTCGTGGCTGACGAGGAGAGCTTCGATCTGGAGGAGCAGATCGTTGGTATTCATCGGCTTGACGAGCATCTTGTCAGTGCCGGCCTGGCGCCATTCCTCGTCGGCAAAGGGAAAAGCAGTGAGCATGGCGACAGCGGGCTGGAAGCGAGCGGCCTTGGCTGCCTTGACGACCTCGAGGCCGGCTCTCTCATTTTCCATGCGCATGTCCGTGATGACCATGTGATACTCGTGACTTTTGATGCGGGAGCGGGCCTCGCGCGCGGTCGCCGCGGTATCCACGTCGAAGCCATGCAGCTCCAGCACGGCCTTCAGAGTGAGCAGGATAGCCAGTTCATCGTCTACGAGAAGGATTCGCCGCTTCATTCGCAATACTCCGGTACGAAGAGTTTGTGGGATTGAACGCTCCGCGGCTGCTGGCAGCCGGGGGAAGCACTGCAGGGGAATCAGAGCCACGGGCATCCCGATCTCGCCGCATTGACACTAAAGAGGCAGTTTACCATCCAGGGGCGGGCCTGGTTTTGCGGCCCAGAGCGTGGGGCAGACCAAAGACCAGTTCTCCAGAGTATTTCTTCCGATCGGATGGAGTATGGGAGAGCATGGCGGGCTGCAGTTTCTGGTGGTGCGGATATGGGCGGGGGTGGAGGGGGGCTTACCGACCATGGGCTTCCTCAAGGCTGGTATACTGCGAGG
>CAZWSD010000553.1:1821-2447 GCA_964636535.1 uncultured Acidobacterium sp.
GGCGGCGGCAAAGACCCGTCTTCCGGAGCGTTCGCGAGGGAAAACAGAAGCGGGCGGGGTTGAGGGCGGGTTAGCGACGATCGGCCTCCGGGAGGCTGGTATACTGTGAGGGGAGGTTTGTTATTCGGAGGACAACCATCGATAAGCGTTCGGCCAAGAATTTTATTCGCACTAATGAAAGAATCCGCGCGCGCGAAGTGCGCGTGATTGATGACAACGGAGAGCAGATCGGTGTTTTGCCGCCGTTTGAGGCGCTCAAGATGGCTCGTGAGCGGGGACTGGATCTGGTCGAGATCTCACCCAATGCCACGCCGCCAGTCTGCCGAATTCAGGACTACGGGAAGTTCCTTTACGAGAAGGACAAGAGCGAGCGGGCGACGCGCAAGAAGCAGAAGACGATCACCATCAAGGAAGTGAAGTTCTCGGTAACCGTGGACGAACACGACTACCAGACGAAGAAGAATCACGCGATCCGGTTCCTCAACGAGGGTGACAAGGTAAAGGCCTCGCTGCGGTTCAAGGGCCGGCAGATGTCACACCGCGATCTTGGGTATAACATCATCAACCGGCTGATTCAGGATCTGACGGAGGTAGCCACGGTGGAGTTTATGCCGCGGATGGAAGGG
>CAZWSD010000554.1:0-2446 GCA_964636535.1 uncultured Acidobacterium sp.
TTTTCGGCATGATCGACTCGGTGGTGAAGAAATATCCACGCGTGAAAGTCGTGGCGACCACGCTGCGCGAGGTGCATACGACGAATCAGCACAGCTGGAGCGCGGTTTCGTGGGTGAACGGCGAAACACATGTGGCTCCAACGGCCGAACTGACCGTGCAGGACCGCGTGGGCGGTGGCGACGGCTTTGCCGCCGGATTTATTTATGGGCTGCTGAGCGGCGCGACGGCGGAAGAGGCAACGCGACTGGGATGGGCGCATGGCGCACTGCTGACGACCTTCCCCGGGGACACGACCATGGCGACCGTGGAGCAGGTGAAGGCGTTTGCCAAGGGCGGCTCGGCGCGCATTCAACGGTAGCAGTTTTCTGGGAGAACGGCTGTTGTTCGCGGGGCGCCAGCGTTATGACGGGAGCGGTGTCCTTAAAGAGCGCGAGGAAATGGGGAGGTTGCCGGAGGGCGACTTACCTTCCTCGCCGAGACTGGGTACTCAGCAACAATTTCTGCGCACAAGATGATACTGATACTGATGGGTGTGTCGGGCTCGGGCAAGTCGACCGTAGCCGAAGTGCTGGCGTCCCTTACCGGTTGGCATTTTGCCGAAGGCGATGCATACCACAGCGAACAATGCCTGGTGAAAATGTCGGGTGGGATCCCGCTGACGGACGAGGATCGCATGCCGTGGCTCGTGCGCCTGCAGGGAGTATTGCGGCAATGGGAGCAGAACGGGGAAAGCGGAATCCTGACGTGCTCGGCATTAAAGCAGCAATACCGGGATGTGCTTTGCGACGGACTGGGCGCGGGAGGCTTTCGCTTTGTGTTGCTGGAAGGGTCGCGGAAGGTTTTTGAGGAACGACTGGGGAAGCGCCGGGGGCACTTCATGCATCCTGCGTTGCTCGTGAGCCAGCTTGCTACCCTGGAATCACCCCGGGACGCGCTTCGGGTGTCCGTAGAGCAGACGCCCTTGCAGATTGCGCAGGAAATTCTGGATGGTATAGCGGTTGAGATTTGAGCGATGGCGTGGATTCCGGAATCACATCAGGCCAAATGCGAGCGGCGGCTGCACTATGCTGGAAGAGATCACATAGGATTGAGGCGGATTGCACATGGCGAAGATTACGATGACGTTTGGCGCACTTTTGATTTTGCTGGGATTTATTGGATATGAGGCCCCTGGGGTTCACTCGCTGACGGCGCTGATACCGGCGGCATTTGGGCTGGTGCTGGGGATTCTTGGAGTGCTGGCGCGAACGCCAAACCAGAAGAAGCGGATGATCGTGATGCACATTGCGGTAACAGTGGGTCTGATTGGATTCCTGGGAACCGTGATTGGGATTTACCGCTTCATCCAGATGTTGACCGGGCATGCGGTAGCACTGCCGGCGATGGCCGAGGCCCAGGCTCTGATGTCGCTGATGATGCTGTTTTATGTGCTGCTGTGCGTGCGGTCGTTTATTGAGGCGCGGCGGGCGCGGAACTGAATCCAGCGGCGCGTCGGCAGCATCCCTGACGTATTGCGGTTGTAACCAGAGTGGGCGTGCGGGAGTAAGTATGCGGATGGGCGGAATGCCGATGGGCAACATGGGGGCAGAGCGGTCGATGCGCGGCCACCGAGGCGGCCGCTCATCCGAGGCGGCCAAGACGAAGCCGGAGCTGAAGAAGGTGCTGCCGGAGGTGTGGCGGCTGGTGCTGCCGCGCAAGTGGCTGATGATTTTTGGGCTGGTGCTGATGGCCATCAACCGGGTGGCCGGATTGGCGCTACCGCTGACGACCAAGGACCTGGTGAATGGCGTGCTGACGGAGCATCGCGGGAACATGCTGCCGTCGCTGGTGGGGATTGTGTTTGTGGCGACGGCGATCCAGGCGGCGACGTCGTACTCGTTGACGCAATTGCTTTCAAAGGCGGCACAGCGGATGATCGCCGATCTGCGCAAGCGAGTGCAGCAGCATATCGGGCGGTTGCCGGTGCGGTTTTACGACGCGAACCGGACGGGCGTGCTGGTGTCCCGGATCATGACCGATGTGGAGGGTGTGCGCAACCTGATCGGCA
Source organism: uncultured Acidobacterium sp. (assembly GCA_964636535.1). GTDB lineage: Bacteria > Acidobacteriota > Terriglobia > Terriglobales > Acidobacteriaceae > Acidobacterium. The sequence continues at coordinate 2,049 of CAZWSD010000554.1, forward strand.
CGGGCCTGGTGCAGTTTGTGGGCGGAATCCTGACGGCGGTGCTGGTATTTGGGATCCTGCTGTATCGCAGCCGGCATATGACGCTGATCGTGTTTGGCGTGGTGGCGGTTTTTGTGCTGGTGCTGCAGAAGGCGTTTTCGACCATCCGGCCGATTTTCCGCGAACGCGGGAGAATCAATGCCGAAGTGACGGGGCGGCTGACCGAGTCGCTGGGAGGGGTGCGCGTGGTGAAGGGCTACCACGCGGAGGAGCGCGAGGCGAGCGTCTTTGGCAAGGGAGTGGACCGGCTGCTGGCAAATGTGATCAGCTCGCTGACGGCGACGAGCATGCTGTCTTTTGCTTCGACGACGGTATTGGGCGTGGTGGGCGGCCTGGTGATGCTAATGGGAGGCCGCGCG
>CAZWSD010000555.1:0-2445 GCA_964636535.1 uncultured Acidobacterium sp.
TTTGAGGCGCACGTACTCGCCGATGATTTTGACGATATCGGCCTGCTGCTTTACGTTCTGGGCGAAGTCGGTGGCCATGGCGAGTGGGGGCTGACTATGAGTGTAAGCGCAGGGGGTGGTTAATCGAGGCCGAGGACTTGTTGGGGAGTTTTGCCTTGCTGGCGGAGGGTGCGGATGGAGAGTGCATCGTGGCGCTTGGCGAGGCGTCGGCCTTCGGAGTCGGTGACGAGGGGGCAGTGGTACCAGTCGGGCGCAGTCCAGCCGAGGGCGCGGTAGAACAGGAGCTGGCGGGCGGTGGAGACGAGGAGATCCTGGCCGCGGACGACCTCGGTGATGCGCATGAGGTGGTCGTCGACGACGACGGCGAGTTGGTAGGCGGGGACGTCGTCGCGCCGCCAGACGAGGAAGTCGCCGAAGTCGCGGCCGGCGATGTGGCGCTGGGGGCCGAAGTGGCCGTCGGTGAACTCGATGGCTTCGCCATCCGGGACACGGAATCGCCAGTTGAGACCGGCAGGGGATTCGGGTGGCTGGATGGGCGGGCTGTTCGGGGATGGGCGGTAGGTGCCGGGCCTGCATGTTCCTGGGTAGATGGGTTCTTCGTCTGCCGGTTGCGGGCCTTCGTGGGGGGCCTGCGCGGCGGACTGGAGGTCTTTGCGGCTGCAGGTGCAGGGGTAGACGTGGCCGGTGGAGACGAGGGTGCGCCAGGCGTCGAGGTAGAAATGGCGGCGCTGGCTCTGGGAGTAGGGAGCGTCAGGGCCACCGACGTCAGGGCCTTCCGACCATTGGAAGCCGAGCCAGCGGAGGTCTTCGAGCATGGCATGGACGTATTCGGGTTTGGAACGGTCGGGGTCGAGATCCTCGTTGCGGAGTATGAGCGTGCCGTGGTGGGAGTGGGCGCGCTGGGCAGCGATCCAGAAGGTGCGGGCGTGGCCCGAGTGGAGGTATCCGGTGGGGGATGGTGCGATGCGGCCGCGGTATATCCCTTTCACAAAGATGTCTCCGAGGGCGCTGCACTCGCCGCAGCCAAGCCACCGACGATTGGCTGCGCATCGAAAATTGCCGGTATGGGCGCAGTATTTGTGAATGCGGTATACGACATCGGGGTTAGTTTACGGGAGCGGCTAGAAGATGTCGGGGATGTTGCTGAAGGCGATGCGGGTGGGCGCGGCGGCCTTGGAGAGGAGCATGCTGGCCGGGGCGAGCGTGTCGAGGCCGTACTTGCGGTTGACGGAGTCGATGGCGGTGGTGAGGCGCGAGCGGCGGGCTTCGGTTTCGAGTGAGGAAAAGAGGCTGAGCGTGTGGAGGTGGTCGGGGACGAGGTTGCCGAGCCAGACGCCAACATAGAAGGGCTTCTGGTGGGCGGCATCGGTGGGGCGCTGGTCCGAGAGTTTGCGGAGGGCTTCGACGAGGGTCTGGTTATCCTGGCACTCGATGATGCGGGTCGACTGCGACCAGTCCTGTTGGGGGGTCCCGGAGTAGTGGAGCTGGCTGGCGGAGGATTTGGGGACGGCGTACTTGATGGTGAGCGAGAGGTGGGTGGTCCAGAGGCGTGCGGCTCTCAGGCGCATGGCGGCCTTGTGGAGGAGCTTGTGAGCGACGGCGTAGCAGCCCTCGGGGGAGCGGAGCTCGGGCGGGAGGACGTGGCTCTGGCTGATGGATTTGTTGTGTTCGAGGGCGGGGTCGTGGAAGTCTTCGCCGCGGAGCCAGTACCAGAGCTTGTCGCCGCCGACGGAGCCCCAGACGCGGTTCACGGCTTCGCGGTCGAGGGCGAGCAATTGATCCATGGTGCGGATGCCGGGCAGGTGGAGGCGTTTTTCCATGCGGGCGCCGATGCCGGGGAGGTCGCGGGGGGCGAGCCGGCGGAGCGCGGTATCGAGGACGTCGGGCGTGAGGGCGACGAGTCCGTCGGGTTTGTCCATGTCCGAGGCGACTTTGGAGAGACATCGATTGGGCGCGAGGCCGATGGAGCACCGGAGGGTGTCTCCGGCATAGGAGCGGATGGAGGCTTTGACGTCGTGGGCGAGCTCGAGGGCGTGCAGGAGCGGCTGCTCGCGGCCGATGAGGCGGCAGGCCATTTCGTCGATGGAGCAGAGGGCGGAGACGGGGACACAGCGCTCGACGGCTTCGACGATGCGGTTGTGGTAGTCGACGTAGACGTCGTGGCAGGCCTCGACGAGGGCAATGCCGGGGCAAAGGCGTCTGGCTTCAGCGACTTGCGTGCCAGTGCGAATGCCGCAGGCCTTGGCTTCGTAGCTGGCGGCGATGGCGCAGGTGGTGTCTGCCATGACGGGGACGACGGCGATGGGGCGATTGCGGAGTTCGGGGCGAAGTTGTTGTTCGACGGAGGCGAAGTAGGAATTGAGGTCGAGAAAGAGCCAATTGAGGCGCGGGGTAGCGCCTGGGGATGGGCCGGAAGTGAGTGGAGGCTCCACGCTGGAGATATTT
>CAZWSD010000556.1:0-2438 GCA_964636535.1 uncultured Acidobacterium sp.
TCTGCCTCGGCTGGCAATAGGGGAGGGGGCAGAGGCGATCGGTTACACAACCGAGAAAGTGAGCAACTATGCGAGAGCAATGCGCAATCCGGAAGGCCTGACCTACAATCATTTTGCGGCGAAACTCTCGAAACAAAACATTGAGCGTATGAAGTATGTTAAGCCCGGTGGCTCGTGGCGCGATATCCCACATCATTTGCTGCCAAAGGGTATGCAGCTCGCTCGCAAGTCAGACCATACAAAGCGTTATGGCCGGCTACACAATAACGGCCTATCAGGTACCGTAATGACGAAATGCGATCCACATTGGGGAACGGTATTCTTGCCCAATCAGGATCGCTCACTTACTGTGCGCGAGGCTGCGCGATTCCAGTCTTTCCCTGACACCTACCGGTTTCTTGGCCCCCGCGTGTGCCAATATGAGCAGGTTGGGAACGCAGTGCCGGTTCTGATGGCAAGGGCTATCGCGTTACAGTTTCGTGCCCATCTTAAAGCGCATGGGGCCGTTTCGGTGTCCCTACCGGAATTAGCGCATGGCTAGCAACATCATTGAGTTCTTCGGCTACGATCCACAGGACCGTTCTCCCGTCGCGGCAGAAGCACGTCTCCAGAAGCGGTGCCCATTTCTTCAGAAAACCTGCGTCAAAACGCTAAACGATGGTGAGATTAGCGGTGCCTGTACTCTGAAGCCTAAGAACGCCGGCCCGGTTATCTGTTGCCCGATACGCCTTTACGCCAATGATTACGAGGTGCTGCACGACATTGCTCGGGCCGCGTTCGGTCCTATATTCCCACTGCTCCCGGCAAACTCCGTTACTCGGGATTCTGGCGACTGCGTGGTTGTATTCGGAAAGGGATGGGGGAAAGAGCTACGGCTTCCCAACCGAGGTCATAGCGGCGGCTATTTCGTGGACTGGGTACTCGCGCGTCTGAGCGCGGCTGGTGAGCTTGTCGATTTCGTGGCTGTTGAAGTACAATCCATTGATACCACTGGCAACTACCGCGAAGAGCGCGGCATGTATCTCCACGAACAGGCATTTTACGGCGCAAGTACAGCTGGCTTCAATTGGGAGAACGTGAATAAGCGGATTCTTCCGCAAATAATCTATAAGGGGCATGTGCTACGGCAGGAACCGCTATGCCAGAAAGGCCTCTTTTTCGTCTGTCCGACGCCTGTCTATCAAAAAATCAACGAGCGGCTTGGTGGAGGCCTGCGGCCCTACCCGATTCAGCCCGGTGCGCTCACCATCATGTGGTACGATATTGGACCGCCCGTTCCCGCAGGGCGGCAACGCAAGCTGCTACGCGTCGGAGAGTTCACCACAACCATTGACCAGGTGGCGCTTGCATTCACGGCACCAAGCAATCTTCCTCCACCACAGGTCTATGAGCATGCCATCCGGGCCTCGTTGCAACAACCGTAATGAACCGCAGTGCCAACATGCGCGCAATCCGCAGCAAGGACATGCGTCCGGAACTGGCGGTGCGCAGTCTCGTGCATAAACTTGGCTACCGTTTCCGTCTACACCGGAAGGATTTACCCGGGAAACCGGACCTAGTATTCGTTGCGCGGCGGAAGGTTATTTTCGTTCATGGCTGCTTCTGGCATTGCCACAAGGGCTGCAAGACCGCACATATGCCGAAGTCTAATCTGGATTATTGGGGACCGAAGCTTGAACGCAATCGAGCGCGCGACGAGGAAAATGTAAAGAACCTATCAGCTAACGGATGGAAGGTCCTAGTGGTCTGGGAATGCGAGACAAAAAACGGGAAAAATATAACAAAGCGGATAGTGGCCTTTCTGAAGGAGCAAATATAACCGACAAAGATGTTCATCCTCATTCAACCCGACTTCGCGTAAAATATCCAGGCCATCCCCTCCCGCGTCTGGGGCGAGGGTGAGCCGGCTTCGGTAAAGGCGTGAACTGATGAAGGCAGTCAGAAAGCCTAAAGACGGACAATTGACAATCGCCTACCTGGTGGGTGCTGCCGCAAGTGCCAATTGCTTACCGGTCGCCAAGGATTTACGTGCTGGGTTTGCCGAAGGAATGGAGCGTCTAAAAACACTTCCGCTTCCCGATGCAAACAAACCAATCCCTGGCCAACGGCCTATCTACACATACGACCAGGCTCGTGAGGCGCTCGTCAGCGAATTCACATGGCTTTCAAATATGTCGTTTGATCGGACATCAATCGATGTCGTCGCCAAACAGTTCTACCTAAAGGGCGAGCAGGCGGAGTATAATCGACTCAAGCGAGCTCTTTCTTGTTTCTTTCTTTACCGGCAAGCGATCCAACCTCTCGACCAGAGGTATGATCATTTCATAGCTGCTCTGCTCCAAAACGAGCAGAATGCACTTCAAATGCCCGGTTACATCAAGGCTATTTCCTGGAATTACGACTCTCAGTTTTTGAACTCAATGCGTAATTTCGTACAG
>CAZWSD010000557.1:0-2432 GCA_964636535.1 uncultured Acidobacterium sp.
CTGAAGATCGATAATCTGCTCGACAAGCAGTATTACCAGAGCGCCTTCAGCGCCGTCCGGATCACGCCGGGGGCGCCGCGCAACATCGCGCTGATCTTTCGCAAGCGATTCGATTGACCGCCCGCGCTCATGCGCCGCAGCGGTGTCTGATATGAGTTTAATCAGGAGACTTGGATTTATGGCTAGATATTTCTCTGTGCAGGTGTCTGCTGTCCGGCAGTCGAACGCGCCGGCGCGTGCGCGGCAGCGGCGTGGCGTGAGCGTGATCCTCAGTGCGATCGTCGGATTGTCTCTGGCACCATGGGTGCACGCGCAGGAGCCAGTCCTCAGCCGGGTGCCGGACTACAAGCCGGAATTTCACGTTGTGGGACGACTTCCAATCGCCGGGAGCCCGCTGATGGGGCTGATTCCGAAGCTGGTCAAGGGATTTGAGAAGTACCAGCCGGATGCCGAAATCTCCATGAATTTCCAGACGCAGAGCGAAGGGGCACTTGGCATGCTAGACGCCGGCGTGTCAGAAATCGCACCCATGGGCGATGATGCCAAGATTACTGATCAGATGCCGTTTTACAACACATTCGGTTACACGCCGACGGAGATCACGATTGCGACTGGTTGCTACAACATGCGCGGGTGTCTGTACGCCTGGGCGATCATGGTTAACAAGAATAACCCGATTACGCATCTGTCGATGAAGCAGCTCGACGACATATTCGGCTCAGCTCGCACGGGTGGCTGGCAGGTGGGCGGACCCGAGCACGCGATCCTGTTCACCGCCAAGTACGCGCGCAGCGCGAAAAGCAACATCCGTACTTGGGGGCAACTCGGCCTCAAGGGCAGTTGGGCGGACAAGCCGATCCAGACCTATGGCTATGTGGCACCGGGGTTCGAGGTGGACTTCGAGCGCAAGGTGATGAATTGGTCGGACAAGTGGAACGGGAACTTCAGGGAGTACGTGGAGGAAAAGGAAGCGCCTCCGGGGCCGGATGGCCGTAAGGTTTGGAGCCGGAACATGTACGAGGCAATCAGCAGGGATAAGTACGCGATTGGCTGGGGTGCACTGATGCACGTGGATGCGACCTGCGTCAACCCGAACGGCCACAAATGTCGCGGTTATCCAAATATCAAGATCCTTGCGATTTCCTGGAGCAATGGCGGCCGTCCGGTTGCACTCACACCGGCGAATGTGCGTAACCGGAGCTATCCGCTGACTCGCGATGCATACATTTACGTCAACAAGCCGCCAGGCCGTCCGCTCAATCCGAAGGTGCGCGAGTTTCTGCGCTTCGTGCTCTCGCGCCAGGGTCAGGAGATCATCCGGAAGCAAGGCATTTTCAGCCCACTGCCTGAGTCTGTGATTCGTCAGCAGCTGAAAAAGATCGGATAAGCCGTCTATGGCCCGATTCCGTCTCTCCGTGACAAGGCCGCGCCATCCGACGAGCGCTGCGCGACACCGCGGGGAGATGGATACGGCAATCGATTTGAGGAGAGCGTTGGTGAAGTACGTATGCGCATCCTTGCTGGCTCTTGTAGCGCTGCCCGCATTTGTTTCAGCCGCAAACGCAGGTAGGCAATTGAATCCACCCGCCCCGTGGCTAAAGCTCTACCGCTCAAATTCCCTGTCGAAGAAATTTCCGCCCGGTTCGGCTGCGGAACGCAGGGCACGTATGCACGCGGTGGCGTACACGCGTTTCTACACGCACAAGTTCGACCTCGGCGGCTTGCCGCTTTACCGGCCGAAAGTGCATCCAAGCGGAACGGTTCGGGTATGCGGCAATAACTACATTGGCGACTCGCCGCTCGGTGGTTGGTGGAAAGCGGCGTTCAAACGGTATCAACCGCATATTCACATAGTTTATGACCTGCAGACTGCAGCAAACGCGATCTCTTGTCTTTACGAGGATCGTGGTGATATCGGCATCGGTCACCAGGCGCTCTTCTATGACGATCTTTCCAATCTGCGCATCAAGGGATACCTGCCGAGCAGCATCTCAATCGTGACGGGTTCGTACGATGTGATCGGCTGGCAGAATAGCTTCGCTATTATAGTCAATTCACATAATCCGCTGACCGGGGTGACGATGCGACAGCTTGACGGCATGTTCGGATCGCAGCGGGCGGGCGGCTGGGTGGGACCCAGATGGACCCCGCGGTGCGCGCGGGGTCCGCAGGACAACATCCGGCGCTGGGGTCAGATGGGCCTTACCGGTGTATGGGTCAACCGCCCGGTGGATACCTACGGCTTCAGCTTGCGGTATTCGACGGCACTCGAATTCTCCGACGATGTACTCAAGGCCAGCGATAAGTGGAACGGGAATCTCCTGGCGTTCGGCAATTACAAGCTCGACGGTCGGACCTATCTTGAGAGCGATCAGATTGTCGATCACGTGGCGAAGGATCCGGACGGAATCGGCTACATTCGGTACCATGAG
>CAZWSD010000558.1:0-2420 GCA_964636535.1 uncultured Acidobacterium sp.
GCATGTCCATCGGCAGCGGTACCAGCGGCGGCGTCAACCACATGCTCGTCAAAAACCTCACCATTGACGGCGCCCAGAACGGCATTCGCATCAAGTCCGACCCCAGCCGCGGCGGCCTCGTGCAAAACATCACCTACCAGAATGTCTGCATCCGCAACGTCACCAATCCCATCGTCCTCACGCCCCACTACACTGACTTCACCGGCCATCTCATTCCCGACTACCGCAACATCACCCTGCGCAATGTCCACGTTCTCACTCCCGGCTACTACATCTTCTCCGGCCTGAACCCGCTCCATAAGCTCGGCGTCACCCTCGATAACGTATTCGTCGAAGGCCTCACCCCATCCCACATGCTTGCCGGCGACGCAGACATCACCCTCGGCCCCGCTCTCGGCAACCTCATCCCCAGCGGCCCCGATGTCACCGTTACCCGCGCCTCCCGCAGCCATCCCGGCCGGCCCCTCGACTGCGCTTCCCGCTTCGTGCCCTTCCCTTCGCTCGCAACCGCTCCCCAGCTCTCCGGCAAAGTCCCGCCCGTCGATCACACCCTCTACGTCGCCGCCGACGGCACCGGCGACTACTACTCCATTCAGCGCGCCATCAACGTCGCGCCATCCACCGGAGCCGTCATCTCCGTCGCCCCCGGCGTCTATCACGAAGTCCTCACCATCAACAAACCAAACATCACCCTGCGCAGCCCATATAAGGATGCCGGAAAGACCATCGTCATCGCCGACAACAGCGCCGGCACCGCCGGCGGCACCGGCAAGTCGGCCACCGTCAACGTATTCGCCAATAATTTCCTCGCCGAAAATTTGACCTTCGAAAACAATTACGACGCGACCCATCCCAACGTAAAGAACGGAAGGCAGGCCGTCGCCCTCCTCGTCCGCGGCGATCGCGACATCTTTGACAACGTACGCTTCATCGGTGGTCAGGACACTCTCTACGCCGACGGAACAGCCTGTCACGGCAAAACCCCAAATCGCGCCTGCACGCCCTCTCGCCAGTACTTCGATCATTGCTACATCGCCGGCTTTGTCGACTTCATCTTCGGCGACTCCAAAGCCGTCTTCGATCACTGCACCATCTACAGCACCCCGCATTCTGAGGGCACCATCACCGCCCAGAGCAAGACCTATCCAAAACAGCACTCCGGCTTCGTCTTCAACCGTTGCCGCCTCACCGCCGCCCCCGGCGTCAAAAATGTCTATCTCGGCCGCCCCTGGCGCCCTTATTCCACCGTCGTCTATCTCAATACCTGGATGGGCAGCCAGATTGCCCCCGCCGGCTGGATCGAGTGGCACCCCGGCCACACCCACTCGCTCCGCACCGCCTTCTATGCCGAATATCACTCCACCGGCCCCGGCGCCAACCCCTCACAGCGCGAGCCCTTCGCAAAGCAGCTCACAACAAAGCAGGCGCAAAAATTCCTGCCTCAAAACTTCCTGCGCGGCTCCGACGGTTGGAACCCAATCGCTCTCCTGAAGCAAAAACCATAACTCGAGTTGCGGATTCTGCAACTCGAATCCGCAACTCACCTCTTCCACTCGCGCCATACTATAGAATCCAAATTCGGCCACCTTGCCGGCCCGCGACCTCGCAATCGAGCACTCCGCTCCTCGCCGCTGGTCCCCGCCCTCCACCGTCGCCATCGGCCAGCGCCAGCCCGAACTAGCCCTCGAAAATTTCTCGGTCAAAACCCCACGCTCTCAATTTTTCTGTATAGTGAATCGATTGAGTAATTCAACCGCCTTCATCTGGGGACCGCAATCGCGCAACCATTTGGAGACGCCGCATAACGCGGAATTTGTCCGGTTCACCATTGGCAAGCGCCCCGGATTGCCGGTGATCCGCACTCGAGGGGAAGAGAAAAATGAGGACTCAAATATTCGCCCAACCAAAGCATCCCTGGATCAGCCTTGCAGTTCTCACCGCGGCCTGCTCGCTCGCGCTGCCGTTCGCCATCGCTCAAACTCCGCCAAAGCCTCCCGCCAATCGCCCCTGGATGAACACCGGCCTCACTCCCACCCAGCGCGCTGACCTCGTGCTCAAGCAGATGACCCTCAACGAAAAAATTGACCTGCTCCACGGCAACGGCATGCCGCATTCCTCCTTCTGGAAAATGCCCCTCACCCGGCTCGCCAATGGCGGCGCAGGCGCCGTCGTCGGCGTCCCAAGCCTCGGCATTCCCCCCATCGTCATGGACGACGACGCCTACGGCGTGCGCAACAGCGGCATCAACGGCCGCTATTCCACCGCAATGCCGTCCAACCTCGCGCTCGCCTCCAGTTGGGATCCCCACCTTGCCTGCCAGTACGGTGCCATCATCGGCCGCGAACTCCGCGACCAGGGCTACAATATGACCCTCGGCGGCGGCGTCAACCTCACCCGCGATCCCCGCGACGGCCGCACCT
>CAZWSD010000559.1:0-2415 GCA_964636535.1 uncultured Acidobacterium sp.
AACCACCTATCTGAGGGGGCATCTGCCACCGAAATGCCACCGATTTTGGACTCCGAGGTACCAGGGGTGGGCCGCTGTCAAGCCACCGGCAGATCTCGACCCTTGGCGACGCGTAAGACCGGACTCTCCCAGATCTAGTGACGGCGTCGTTGGCCGGCGATGATTCTGCTTGCTGAGTTCAAGATTGTGGCGGGGTCACGACGGAATGATTCCGGACACCCTCCGAGTACATCGGGGTGGCTCCCGATAAGTTGGAGCATGGGGCGCGTTTGCACAGATGTTCTAGGGTTCGGGCAGGATGAGCCAGATTCGCCGGATGCCCCCTGGCATGCAGGGGCGCCCTTTAGGGATTCAGGCATAACCCAGGCGTGACCAATATCTGTTACGAACTCGACGAGCGGCTCAGCACGGCATGCCCGCTCTAATTCCCTAATTTTCTCTAATTTTCACTATCGTTGTCCCGATTATGCTAAGTTTCAACCCATGTCAGAAAATATTCTCACAATCCGGGAGGTTGCCGATCTCCTGAAAATCAACGAGAAAACGGTCTACAAGCTAGCCGCCGCCTCGAAGATTCCCGGCATCAAGGTGGGTGGATCGTGGCGGTTCGACCGCACGACGATTTCGACCTGGGTCAGCACCGGGACAGTCGCCGACGTGGCCGCGTCCGGCGGCGGCGTTGAGGTCGGGCCAGAACCCGCCACTGAATCAACGGTCGCCAGCTCGCCCTACTCACCCCAGCAGGGGACCTTCTTCGCTCATCGCGTCACTCTAGAAGGCACGGGTGAGGGCGCGCTCGCGCAGTCCCTCTCGACGGCGCGCGTTGACATGAACCCGCATCAGGTGGACGCCGCGCTCTTCGCGCTGGCGTCTCCGCTCACCAAGGGCGTCCTGCTCGCCGATGAAGTCGGCCTCGGCAAGACCATCGAAGCGAGCCTCGTCATCGCACAGCGATGGGCTGAGCGCCGCCGCCGCATCCTGCTCATCGTGCCCGCGTCGCTTCGCAAGCAATGGAGTCAGGAGCTTTACGACAAGTTCTCGCTCCCCTCCGTGATCGTCGAGAGCAAGAGCTACAACGACCTGCGCAGGAAGGGAATCGCGCGGCCCTTCGAGCACAACGACCACGTCGTCATCACGTCCTACGAATTCGCGGCGCTGAAAGCGGACGAACTGCGCGCGGTCCAGTGGGACTTGGTTGTGTTCGACGAGGCGCACCGCTTGCGCAATGTTCACAAGAAGGACGGTGCCGCGCGGGCCAAACGCCTGCGCGACGCCACGCGCCCCTTCTTCAAGATTTTGCTGACGGCGACGCCGCTGCAAAACTCCTTGATGGAGCTTTACGGCCTCGTCTCCGTGCTCGACGAGCACCATTTCGGCGACGAGGACTCCTTCCGTAGCCAGTACGTCACAGGGCCGGGTGCGCGCAACGGCCATATATTCCTGCGCAAGCGGCTGGAGCCCATTTGCAAGCGCACCCTGCGCCGACAAGTCCAACAAGCCGGTCTTATCAGATACACCGAACGTAGCCCGCTGACCATGAGATATTCCCCGTTGCCAGAGGAAGTGAAGCTCTACAACGATGTCTCGGCGTATCTGCAACGCAAGGACACGATTGCATTTGGTGACAAACCAAACCAGCTCGTTACCATGGTTGTGCGTAAGATTCTCGGCTCGTCGACCTTCGCCATCGCCGACACCCTGAAAAAGATCATCGACCGCCTCACGCTCTTGCAGCAGCCGACGGTCGAGACCCTCTCCGACTACGATGTGATCGACGAGGAAGCCGAAGAGCTTGGTGACAACGACGCCGGCGACGCGGACCCGCCGCCGCTCGTTGATCCGGTCAAGCTGAAAGCGGAAATCGCGGCTCTTGAGGAATACCGCAAACTCGCGCTCTCTATCGGCGAGAACGAGAAGGGCAACGCGCTCGTCAAGGCGCTCCCCGGCGTGCTGGATGAAATCGTGAAGAAGGGCGGCGAGCGCAAAGTCGTCATCTTCACGGAATCCGTCCGCACCCAACACTACCTGGCGCAGCTTCTCGCCGCCAACGGCTACACGGATGACATCGTGCTTCTCAATGGGTCCAACAGCGACCCGCGGAGCAAGGTGATCTTTCACGACTGGATTGCGCGCCACAAAGGCACGGATGCCGTGTCCGGCTCGAAGACCGCCGACATGAAAGCCGCTGTCGTCGAGGCGTTCCGCGACCGCAAGACCATCCTCATCGCGACCGAATCTGGGGCGGAAGGCATCAATCTCCAATTCTGCTCGCTTCTCGTCAACTTTGATCTTCCTTGGAACCCTCAGCGCGTCGAACAACGTATCGGCCGGTGTCACCGCTACGGGCAGAAGATCGACGTAACCGTGGTCAACTTCCTCAACCTCAGGAATCATGCTGAACAGCGCATCCACCAG
>CAZWSD010000560.1:0-2415 GCA_964636535.1 uncultured Acidobacterium sp.
GATTGGGACGACGAGCCGGGGGATTGGTCCGGCGTATGAAGACAAGATGGCGCGGAACGGGCTGCGGGTGGTGGATTTGCTGAATCGCGATCTGCTGAAAACGCACATTGAGGCGGCTTGCGGGGAGAAGAATGCGATTGCGCAGGCGCTGTTCGGGACCGAGCCTCTGGATCCGGCGCATATGTATGAGGAATACGCGAAGGCGGCAGAGGAGATCCGGCATTTTGTGACGGACACGGGCGCGCTGCTGAACCAGGCGCTGCGCGAGGGCCAGAGCGTGATGTTTGAAGGGGCGCAGGGCACGATGCTGGATATCGACCACGGAACGTATCCGTTTGTGACCTCTTCTTCGGCGACGGCGGGCGGTGCCGCGATTGGAACGGGCGTGGGTCCGACGGCGATTGGGACGGTAATTGGCGTGACCAAGGCGTATGTGACGCGGGTAGGCGAAGGGCCGTTTCCGACGGAACTGCATGACGACTCGGGCGAGGCGCTGCGGGCGCGCGGGATGGAGTTTGGCGCGGTGACGGGACGTCCGCGGCGGTGCGGATGGCTGGATCTGCCGCTGCTGCGCTACTCGAACCAGGTGAACGGGACGGAGTGGCTGGTGGTGACGAAACTGGACGTGCTGGATGAACTGGAAGAGATTCCAGTATGCACTGGGTATAAGATCGACGGCCAGGCGGTGGAGACAATGCCGGCAGATGTTCGCGGGGTGGAGGCGATCGAGCCGGTGTACACGAAGCTGCGCGGCTGGAGGCAGTCGACGGAGGGTGTGCGGAAATTTGAGGATCTGCCGCAGGCGGCGCGGGAGTATCTGCGCTTTCTGGAGGCGGAATCGGGCGCGAGCATCGGCATGGTTTCGACCGGACCGGATCGGGATCAGACGATGGAGATGCCGGCCTTTCGAGCGTTTTCGGAGATGCTGTAGTCTCGGAAGATGGAACTCGAGGGGCCATTCCTGGATGGAATAGCGGTGCGTAAGTCGTTCCAAAGTTCCGAACATTTTGCGAAAATGCATTACCGGCGCACCGGCCGCCTTTGGGCGGCGGGGTAATGCGTAACCCGACCACTGCCGAGGCCAAAAAAATTATGACGACGCAAGAGCAGAAGCCAATCAGTTTTTTAGTGAGGATGAAGTTTGCCGAGGAGGACCGCGCGGAGATTCAGGCGATCCTGGGGCCATTGACGGAGGCGTCGCGGCAGGAACCGGGTTGCGTCACATATGTTCCGCATTGGGTACAGGGTGAGAGCGCGACGCTGGTGATCTACGAGCAGTACCGGGACGGCGAGGCGCTGGAGGCACATCGTGGCTCGAAGCACTTTGAGCAGTATGCAGTGAGCGGTCTCTACCAGAAGATGCGGGAGCGGGCCGTCGAGGATCTGATCACCGCGGTTTAGGGAGCGTGGGGGTGCGATTCGCCCCGGGCGGGTGCGGATTCAGTCCTCTGCGGCTACCGCTAGCAACGGTTTACAGCGGGTTGAAGAATAGTCTTTGACTACGACGGCGGTTGGGCTTACTATCCGATATCGCCATGGGCTGTATTTCATTGTCGTTTCGGGGACGGGGCATCTGTTCCATGCAAGCAGGGGTTCTGCTGCTGTTAGCAATTCTTCCCATGGGAGGAACACCGGCCTGGGGTCTGCCGCACGGGTCGCATCCGCGGAAGGCAATTGAGCGGCTGGAGCTGCAATACCGCCGGGCGATGCTGGACGATAATGTGGAGACGATGGAGCGGATGCTAGCAACCGATTACCTTGGGATCGATCCGAATGGGATTATCAAGACCAAGGCCGAGACGCTCTACGCCTGGAAGAATCATCTGATCCAGATGCAGGAGTTGGAGTTGAGCGATCTGCGCGTCCGGATATATGGGAACACGGCAGTGGTAACCTCGCGTGCATATGTGGTTGGACATGGTCCGGATGGTCTGCGGAACGGCCAGTATCGCTACACGCGGGTGTACCACCTGGAGAACTCGGGCCAGTGGCAAATCGTGAGCTTCGAGGCGAATCGGATTCGGCCGCGGCATCGCTGGGGGAATTAGAGCGAAGTTGCTGATCCGCGGATGGTTGTGCCGCCAGGGGACGGGGTGCGGGGCGGCTTGGACAGGCTGGGGCCGGTTTTCTGCGCGCGGGCGGGAGGAATAGCGCTGGGGCTGCGTACCTGCTACTCTAATTACGCCATTTTTGGGAAGTCTGGAGGTGTGTTTTATTGGCGGAAGTTCGTTTACAGGAAGGCGAGCCTCTCGAAAACGCGTTGCGCCGTTTCAAGCGCAAGGTTCAGCAAGAGGACATTATCAAGGAAGTGAAGCGTCACTCGTTTTATCTGAAACCAGGCGAGAAGCGGCGCGTGAAGGAAGCGTTGGCGCGGAAGCGGAATCGCAAGAAGGCTCGTAAAGAGCAAGAGTAGTT
>CAZWSD010000561.1:0-2412 GCA_964636535.1 uncultured Acidobacterium sp.
CCAGGTACCCCGGCCCGCCACCCCTCTCAACCCCCTCACCGCCTCCACCGGAGAAAATGTCCACTCTCCCAACCTCAACAGCGACCCCATTCTCTTTCAGGCGCGCCTGGAGCCCGCCGCCTCCTACCCCGCTCACAAAACGCCGCGCGGCGAAAGGCCCTATCTCATCCAGTACACCCTCCCCGTCGCCCCATTCCCCATCACTCCCCTCGATGCGCAACACTCCATGCTCAAAATGGGCGTCGCCACCGTCGTCCTCGATGGCGCCGGCCTGGTCCTCTCCAAAAATGTGCGCATGGTCGCCTTCCGCGTCCCCACCGCCGACGTCCGCAACCACCCCAACGCCCGCTTTGCCTGGAAACAGTTCATCGACCTCCCAAAAGGCCGAGACAACCTCTACCTCGCCATCTGGAACCCCAAAACAGGCCGCCTCGGCACATTCCAGATCCCACTCACCGTCAAAAAACACTAAGCCCCGCCAAAACAAGGCGCAATTCTCCCTCCTTCCCCCACTCGCAACCCTACCCCAGCCGCGATAGCGCCTCCTTCATCGCCGCCGCCGCGCCGGCCACCACCCTCCCGTGACCCACCGCCAGCCGCTCCGGGCCCAGCTCATACAGCTTCCTCGCCGACTCCCGCGCCTTCTCCCGATTCCACGTCGCCACCGCCGGCAAGGGAAACAACCGGTTCATCACACCGCCCGGCGTTACACCGCCCAGCGTGCTCCACGCATCGCCCCCAAACAGCGTCCCGTCCCGCTCATCCAGCAGCGCTATATGACCCGGCGTATGACCCGGCGAACCCACCACCCGCAGCGAACCCACCTTGTCGCCCTCGTCCAGCTCCCGCTCCACCTTCGCATCACTCCGCGCATAGCCGCCCCGCAACGGATACCTCGCCTCACTCGACTCCAGCGTCAAATCTCCACGCAGAAGCCGCATCTCGCGACGACCCACCATCACCTTCGCCTCCGGCAGCTTCCGCACCAGCGCATCCAGCGAGCCCACGTGGTCCCGGTGCGCGTGCGTCAGCACAATCCGCGCGATCGGTTGACGCAACCCCACCGATGCCTCCACGATCGCCTCCGCCTGCCCCATGCAGGTGTCCACCAGCGTAAACCCATCCTCCTCTCGCACCAGGAACGCGTTGATCATTCCCCACTGCGTCAGCTGGTGCGCTCTCTCTCCAATTTGCACGACCCTCATGCCCAACACTCTATCCCTTTCGCTTCCAGGCCACTACCCATCCCTCCTGCCAGACCCCTCCTGTGACCTGCATCACCGCTCCACCCACCGCTACCGTCTACTTTCAATCCAGCCGCGCTGTATCGCGATTCTCTAACTGAGACTCATCCCACTCGCCTCCATCCATGAGCCTCTGTCCTCGGCGATACAGCGCGGGCTGGAACATTGCCCCTGTTCGTTTGCGCCCAGGAGATATTACCCACCCACCTCTTCCGTGAATCAATGCCCCTCCTGTTTGCCTTCTGAAACGTCACCGTAGCAGGGAGAATGCTCAATTCAATCTCTGGAGACGCGCCTATGAATGTCCTGCTCGTCTACCCTCGCATCCCCGACGACACTTACTGGAGCTTCCGCTATGCCCTCTCCTTTCAGGGCAAACGCGCCGCACAGCCCCCCCTCGGCCTCATGACCGTCGCCGCCATGCTACCCTCCACCTGCTCCAGACGCCTCGTCGACACCAACGTCGAATCCCTCCGCGACTCCCATCTCGCCTGGGCCGATGTCATCTTCCTCAGCGCCATGCTCGTCCAGCGCGAATCCCTCGCCGCCATCATCGCCCGATGCCGACGGCGCGGTCTCCGCACCGTCGTCGGCGGGCCCATCACCAGCAGCCTGCCCCCATCCATCCTCGGCGCCGACCACATCGTCATCGGCGAGGCAGAAGACATCCTACCCACTCTCGTCCAGCACCTCCGCTCCGGCGCCGCGCTGCCCGTCTACCAGGCCCCGAAACGGCCCTCCCTCGACCACACCCCGCCCCCTGACCTCTCCCTCATCAAAATGAGTCGCTACAGCACCATGACCCTCCAGTACTCCCGCGGTTGCCCCTACCAGTGCGAGTTCTGCGACGTCATCGAAATCTACGGCCGAATACCACGCACCAAGCCCATACCCCACGTCCTCGCAGAGCTTGACCACCTCCACGCCGCCCGTTGGCGCGATGCCGTCTTCCTCGTCGACGACAACTTCATCGGAAACCGCCCGGGCGCAAAGGCCCTCCTCCGGGAACTCGCCGCCTGGCAGGAACGTCACCACCATCCCTTCCGCTTCATCACTGAGGCTTCCCTCAACCTCGCCGACGACCCCGAACTCCTCCTGCTCTTCCAGGCCGCAGGCTTCACCAGCGTCTTCCTCGGCATTGAAACACCCAACGAATCCTCCCTCATCA
>CAZWSD010000562.1:0-2410 GCA_964636535.1 uncultured Acidobacterium sp.
CTGACGCACTTCGCGGTACTCGCGGAACTTGTTTACCAGCGCTTCCAGGTCGCGGTGCTGCTTGGCGGTCTTCTGGTATTTCTGCTGGTCGGCGATGATTGCAGGCTCAGCCAACTGGCGGCCCAGTTCTTCATAGCGGGTTTCGATTTGTTCCAGGCGTTCAAACATGAGATTCAGGCGCTCCAGTTGCCGCAAAGGGATGATGAAAAGAAGAAAACGCGGATGGGTACATCTGCGGCTGGGGGCCGCTAAAGTAGGGCGCCGTGCTGGTGGGTCCGCTGCATGGATCTATTTTACTGCTTTTCGCGCATTTGAGCCGCTAGTTTGGGGCCGTTGCCATCAGGCGTGGTAACAGGAAATGAAAGAAGTCGCTGCTGTTGGAGTGGAGGCAGACGTTGGCGTTGGGTTTTCCGGGCGTGACGCGGGTGAAGCCTTTGCCGGTGACGACGATGTGGAGCGGAGTGGTGGGGCAGAGCGAGGGCTGGATGACGTAGGCCATGGCCATGGCGTCATAGAGCGTGGGGGTGGACTGCTGGGTGGAGTTCTTCCACTCGTTGGTGAGCGTGGCGAGGGTGTTGGTGATGGGTGTGCCGGCGCCGAAGAGGATGGGGCGCATGACTTCGTCAAGCTTCAACTGGGTGGAGTCGAGCGGCATCATGTAGATGGGTACACCGGCGGTGAAGAGCGCCTGCGAGGCGGGAATGTCCATGGCGACGTTGTATTCGGCGGATGGGCCGCGGCTGGGGAGGTAGCCAAGGTCGCCGTAGCCGCGACGGATGGAGCCCCCCATGAGCACGACGCGCTTGAGCTGGCGGAAGGCCGTGGGGTCACGGTGAATGAGCGCTCCGAGGTTGCTGTAGGGCGCGATAGCGACGAGCGTGATCTGGTGCGGATAGCGATGGATTTCGCGGATCATGAAGCGGATGGCGTCGGGCCATCCTGCGGCGGGCGCCGGTTCGCCGTGCGCCCAATGTGCCTGCGAGAAGGTTGCGGTGGGATGCGTCCCAGGCCCGGCGGTAACGGGGACGCCGCGGTGGCCGGTGACATCAAGAAATCGCTGGACCAGGCGTGCGCGCAGGTGGGTGTTGCCCCACGCGGTGGTGACGCCGAGGATGTCGACCTGTTGGGGCGACTGGAGGGCCAGCGCGAGGGCGTAGGCGTCGTCAATGTCGTCGCCGATATCGGTATCGAGGATGATCTTTTGCGGCGCGGAGGCCGTGGCAGCGGATAGCGGCGGGGCGGACTTTGCCAGCAGCGGCAGTGGAGCGAAGATCATCGACAGCAGCAGAGGCAGCAGCGTGGGTTTTGAGAGCAAGGCGAACCTCCTCGGGGCGCACGGCGGCAAATTCTCTTATGACTTTCAATGTATTCGCGTGCTGCTGATCTTCGCTACCCGCGCGGGGAAGACGGCGCCGGAGATGCCGCACGCACGGCCCAGCATGCCCTAGTGAAAGTGGCTGTGCGCGTGTGTGTGATCGTGCTCTTGATCGGCTTCGACCAGGGCGGCATAGATTTCCGATTCATCGCAGACGATGTTTTCGAACTGCACAGTGGTGTGCTGGATGCGGAACTTCTTGCGCAGCACCTCACGGACGTTATTGAGGATGGCAGTGCTTTCCGAGGGCGGGATGTCTGAAATGGTGATGTGCGTGGCAAGGGCGCGGCTGTTGGAACCGAGGCTCCAGACATGGAGGTCGTGGACGTCGTGGACGCCATCGAGCGCGAGCAGGCTGGCTCGGATTT
Organism: uncultured Acidobacterium sp.; assembly: GCA_964636535.1. Lineage (GTDB taxonomy): Bacteria > Acidobacteriota > Terriglobia > Terriglobales > Acidobacteriaceae > Acidobacterium. The sequence goes on from CAZWSD010000562.1 coordinate 1,744, forward strand.
CATCGAGCGAGATGCCATGCGGAGTACCTTCGAGCAGGATGTTGAGCGTCTCGCGCACGATACCAAAGGAGGACCAGAAGATCATGGCGGCGATGCCGATGGAGAGCGCGGGGTCGATCCATGTCATGCCGGTGTAGAGGATGGCGAGACCGCCCAGGATGACGGCGGCCGTAGAGAGCGTGTCTCCGAGCATGTGGATGAAGACGCTGCGGATGTTGACGTCTTTGCTGACCCGCCAGAGCATGGCCGCAATGACGCCGTTCATGACGACGCCGGCCCCGGCCACGATCATCATGATGTTGGCCTCGATGGCTTGCGGATGCTCAAAGCGGTATGCAGCTTCGGCCGCGATCCAGAAGGCGATGATAATGAGGGCCACCGCGTTGAGAAAAGCCGCCAGGACACCGGCGCGCTGATAGCCGAAGGTCTTTTGATCGTTGGGCGGGCGACCCTGGAAGTAAACGGCGACGAAGGAAAGAATGAGGGCGAGCGCGTCAGAGGCATTATGGCCCGCCTCGGAGACCAGAGCCAGGGAATGGGCGTGCAGCCCGGCGATGAAGGTGAGCAGGGTGTAGCAAAGGGTGGCTACGAAGGAGATTCGCAGCACGCGCTGCATTTTTGCCGTAGGTGGGCCGTGCACATGCATCTGCTACCAGTTTAGATGCAG
>CAZWSD010000563.1:0-2405 GCA_964636535.1 uncultured Acidobacterium sp.
CCTCCGTCCGCACTGGGTCCCGCGGCAACACCATCACCGCGCTCCAGTGCTCGGTGATCTCAAACCGACCCACAGCAATGCTCGGATATCTCACCGGCGTCTCGCCGTGTTCCGACGCCGCACGCGGCGCAATCGCCGAAACCGTCATTCCCCCCAGCCAGCAGGCCGTGGCATTGTCCGGGTGGCCTTCCAAAAATGCCGAGGCATCCAGAATCTCCCGCTCCTGCCAGCCCAATTCGCCAAACTCGACCGCCAGCGCAATGCCCGCCAGCCGCGCCGCCGCCGAAGATCCACAACCCATCCCCAGCGGAATTCCATTCTTCACACGCAACTGCAGCGGCTGGATCGGTCGGCCATTCTCTTCCATCAGCCGCTTGTACGTCTCCAGCACCAGGTTGCCTTCCAGCTTGCCGCACGCCTCGGTGTCGCGACCCTCCGCCGCAATGCTGAACCGATCCGCCGCCTCGGCATCGATCTCCAAATGCATCTTCAACGCCAGCGCGCCCGTATCAAACGCCGGCCCCAAATTGGCGGAGGTCGCCGGCAATCGCAGATGCACGCTCGAAGCAGTCTTTCTCATCCCCGCACCGCCGCCTCCAGCACCCGCATCACTGCCTCCGCCGTCGGCTCCAGCACTTGTGGCGCGGACGCCAGCCGTTCCATCTGCTTCTGTTGCTTCGCCTGCATCGCGGCCGTTTCCTGCGCGGTCAATAACTTTCCCTGGTGAAAATCGATTGTGTATTCTGGGTCCTTTAACGTGTGCCCAGTCAGCAGCAGCACCACGCTGTCTTGCTTCCCGACATGCCCCGCAGCCACCAGCTTTTTTGACCCAGCCAGCGTCACCGCCGAGGCCGGTTCGCAGCCAATCCCTTCCGCGCCAATTTCCGCCTTGGCCAGCGCAATCTCCTGCTCGCTCACCTGCTCGCACCAGCCGCCCGTGCTCTCCAATATCCCAACCGCCTTCTTCCACGACGCAGGGTTTCCAATCCGAATGGCGCTCGCCCGCGTGTGCGCCTCCACCGGAGAAAATTCCTTTCCTTTATGCTGCGTCCAGCTTAGAAACAGTGGGTTCGCGCCGTCCGCCTGAATCACGCTGATCCGCGGCAGCCGATCGATCAGACCCAGCGCCCGCAGTTCCAGAAATCCTTTGCCCAGCGCCGAGCTGTTCGCTAGGTTTCCGCCCGGCACAATCAAATGGTCCGGCACCTGCCAGTCCAGCATCTCCGCCAGCTCAATGGCCGCCGTCTTCTGCCCCTCCAGCCGGTACGGGTTCACCGAGTTCAGCAGGTACACCGGCGCGCGCCGCACCAGTTCCGCCAGCACCGACACGCAGCCGTCAAAATCCGTCTTCAACTGGCACGTCACCGCCCCATAATCCAGCGACTGCGACAGCTTCCCCCACGCCACTTTTCCCTCGGGAATCAGCACCAGCGACCGCATTCCCGCCCGTGCCGCATACGCCGCCATCGAGGCCGAAGTATTCCCCGTCGAAGCGCACGCCACCCATTCGAATCCCCGCTCATGCGCCACCGAAAGCGCCGCCGTCATCCCCGTATCTTTAAACGAGCCGGTCGGGTTCATCCCCTGGTGCTTGGCAAACAAATCTTCCACGCCGAGACTCGCCGCGCAGCGCGGCAAATGATACAGCGGCGTATTCCCTTCCTCCAGCGTCACCACGTTGCGCTCGTCCGCCATAAACGGCAGCAGGTCGCGAAACCGCCATACCCCACTGCGGTCCAGCGGCCCTCGCGACAACCGACGCCTCCGCCAAAGTTCTTTCCAACCTTCCACCCCATGCGAGGGTGGCCCATTCAAGCTTTCTGTTGGTTTGAGTGGGGCCAGGATGGAATCCGGGTGCCCCTTCCTAGTCGCGTCGTTTGCGGCTAGGGTGGGAGAGTTCTTCTCTCCCTCAGAGAGTCCGCCCGGCAGCAACTCCGGATACTCCACTTCAAATAAGTTGCCGCACTTGCGGCAGCGAAAATCCTCCGCCGCCTCCGCTCCGGCAATCTCCGCCCCACACCCGATGCAGTGCAATCGGTGCGCGGTTGTCGGCTCAGAAAGTGTTTGCTTTTCCATCATGGGATACGTCTAGCGTATCAGGTCAGGATCGCACATTCCCCCATCCCCATCAGCGAAACATGTGTGCCCCATGTCTCGCCTCTGAGACATGGGATTGCCTGCAGCCGGGCACCCCATCCTTCGCGTCCTTTGCGAAGGGTGGGAGGGAAACTACTCGATGGTAGTTTTTGTGTGCTCTGAAGCAGCGTGGCCAACCGCCCTCTTCGATTGACGACGAGGCGATGGGTCTAGCGTGATCTCTTTGTGGCTGCTTCCACGATCTCATTACGAATAGCATCGTAAGCCGCGCCCAATTTCCGCGCATCGAGGTTTTTAGAATGATGCAC
>CAZWSD010000564.1:0-2405 GCA_964636535.1 uncultured Acidobacterium sp.
TGGACCGCGGGTACCGTCTATCAGCGAACGTGATCAAAACGCTGTCCAGCCTCATCAAATACGCTGGCCCTGCTCACCTGTTGCAAGACGTTGCCGATGCTGAAATGCTATACTTTCATGAAGGTTGACGGATATTGGAGGGTATTGAATGAAAACCACAGTGAGACTTGTAACAACGGCCATGACACTTACCGCGCTAGTTATGGGGATATCACTAGCAGAAGCCGGGATGCACGCCCGCACAAATACCATGGCAAAAGCGCATATGTATTTTTCGCGGCACTCTTTGGGTTTCCCAGAGCATTTTTACCAATTTCATCCTGGACCGCACTGGGACCTGATGAATGCCTCCGCCTTACGTCTGACCGCAGCGCAGATCAAACAGGAAAAAATACTGGAAACGGGCATGATGCAAGATACAGAGAGAGGGATCATGGCTCTCAAGAAGGTCTATCGGAAGTACAGCGAAGACGCCAAGCTCCCCGATCCATCTATCAGCGTGTTGATCAGAGACGTCCAGGCTATCGGACACGCCCAAGCCTATCTTGGGTACGAGATGATCCCGTATCACTTAAAGGGGTACCGGCTGCTTGATCCTGCGCAGCAGGTCATTTATCACCGTCTCGCACGCGAAAACTGGATCCGGATCCATAAGATGAAAATGATGCACAGGTGAATGTCATTCGGTAATGAACAGTCAGGCGCGCTGGGTATCTTTGATGTATTCCTGGATTGTGTCGCCGGTTGCCAAGCTGTTGATTTCGAAAGAGGCCTCAGTGACACAATGGTGTATCCGGTGACACCAAAGAAGAGTCCGCACACAACAAATGCTGTACGCATGTAGAATATTACATAATATACATTATGCGCACCAGAAGATGCCGTGACCGGATGCGCAGTTTGACAGTCCAGTTCTTGGACAAAAGCCGGAAACCGCCTCCGCGATCAACGACTCGATCCGAATGACTTCCGTTCCTTTGAACGTTCAAAGACAGACCACTACGGAGAATTCGCGGGCATTACATCCCGTAACCTTCCTCCTCCCGCGGCCCGAGAGACTGTCCGGTAGGCTCATCAATGGCATATCTCGGTTAAACCGCGAATGCCTCTGCGAGAGCATATGCAACAGCGCGCCTCGGAGACCCGGATCGACATCACTGCTGCCGAATCGGCGATGATCCCCCTACGAGCAACTCTGCCAGCCGCCGCCCGGTCCGACCGAGTGGAGCCGTAACCCGATGAACGAGTTGGGGCGTGAAACCGTATCTCGAACCGCCGGCATAGCGCAGCTCTGTGAGCGCCCCGACTTGCAATTCGTGATCGACGAGATAACGCGGCATCCAACCGAAGCCCAAGTCCATCAGCAACGCCTGCTTCTTGGCGATGAATCCGGAGAGATAGAACACGCGATCGCCGCCGAACATGTGCTCATCGTCGCCCCGGTCGCTCGAATCTTGGACGGAGAGCTCGACGTGCTCATGAAGTTCCCGGAGAGTCACGCGGGCGCGGCCCGCCAGAGGGTGTCGCGGCGAAACGCATAGAACGCACTCCACTTCCGGCAGTGGGTGCGCGTCGAGGTCCGGGCGGCCCACATAATCCTTCACCAGCATGATATCGGCATTATCTTTCTCGAAGCGAAATTGCACACCGCCCAGATACTCGACCTTCAATTGAATTCGCGTCGGCACCTTTTCCTCGGCCAAGGTCTTCAGAGCCCGCAGACTCGCCTCAAGCGACAGGATCCCATCGAGAATCACGGTGAGGCGCGGCTCCCACCCGTCCGAGAACTGCTGAGCCATCCACGCCATGCGATCCGCCTGACCGAGCAGCCGGCGTCCCTCCGCAAGCAACGCCTCCCCCGCGGGAGTCAATTGGACGCGGTAATGGGTCCGATCCAGCAATGGCACACCCAGCTGCGCCTCCAGCTTGCCGACCTGATAGCTCACTGTGGATTGAACCCTGTGCAGCGCTGCCGCCGCTTGGGCGAACCCGCCGTGGCGCACCACGGCATCCAAAGCGCGTATGGCATCGAGATCGGGACGCATGATGATCGATATTGTCGATTGGAATCGCCGGAATTATACGCTTTTATAGACCGTCCAGGCCACCTACCCTCGCACTGCCACCAGCGACATGCGCGGACATCATTACTCCCAAGTAACCCATCAATCACTCGGAACCCGTCGGGAAAGCTCCGGCGGAAGGCGGGCGCGAATGAATGCAGAATCTCAGAGCGGTTCCCCGACCAGACATCGCTCCTGGGCTGAGCCCTGGAAGGTAAAAGTCGTCGAGCCAATTCGCATGATCTCTCGGGCGGCGCGGGAAGCTGCGATTCGGGAAGCCGGGTACAACACGTTCCTGCTGCGCAGCGAGGACGTATACATCGATCTGCTCACCGACAGCGG
>CAZWSD010000565.1:0-2403 GCA_964636535.1 uncultured Acidobacterium sp.
AAGGCCAGCAGAGCCACGGTTACGAGTACAAGGCGCGACCAGCGAGAGGTCTGGAGGGGACGGTGAGTCATATAAATCTCCAAATACAGCGGATGCAAAGAGGATACCGCGCATGGATAGCGGATGGCGGTCGAATTCTTTCGTATTGTGCCGACGGAGGGGGAAGAACTGCTTCAAGCCGGGCTAGACTGGCAGGCCGCTGGAACCGTTAGCCTTCCTTTTCCAAGAAGGATCATGGCCGGTGGCTGAATGCTGTGATTTCAAGTTTTAAAACGGACCATCAGCACTTTTTCATTGGAAATCCGCAGAGGCGGTTCATTCAGAAATCCATAAGGAGTAGTTTTCCGGTTGTCCGTATGTCTGATTCCTTTACAAAGTGGGTTTGGGCTGCAGGCGGTCGTATCCATAAGTTGGCGAACACCGGGAATCGACCATCGGTTGTTCATGCAGGGAAGATCTGAATTTCGCCCCGGTATTCCCAGATGCGAGGATGGGGTCTAAAGCAAGCAAAGGTGCGGTCGACGGCAAAGCAGCGGCGACCAAAATGCTCGGGAGCGAGTACAGCATGCAAAATCGGAGGATAACCGGAGGTAGGGGGAGGGTCAAGGGAAATCGCAGGACGCACGGAGAGGGGCTGGAGCGGGCCATAAGCGTGACCCGGAAGAGGTGCTTTCAAGAGGGAGGTTAGGGAGGTTGCGGCGTTGATCACGGGTGTATTGCGATTCTGTTTTTGGGGCCTCTCGCGGGGCAGGTTTAGCGAGGCGCTGGCCATAGAGGCGAATGGATTTGGGCCAATTGGGGGTATGTTGGGAGAAGTTCTTCCAGTCGTCGGCGAAGAGGGCGCGGGTGGCCTGCTGAAAGCCGGGCAGGTTGCCGGCGATGCTGGAGAGGCAGCGATGGGCGGCTTCGGTTGCATGTCGGCGTGTCGATGGAGGAGTTACACCCGGGTGAAATGGTGCGGTGAACAGGCGCGGTCGGAATGAGAATCTCCAGGGGGATGCGAGAGAATTGTGTTGCTGTGTTCAGGCGGAGATGAGTTTCAGGAGGCCGGCGGCGAGGAGTGCTCCGAGGAATGGTCCGAGGATGGGTATGGGTGCGTAGCTCCAGTCGGATGTGCCTTTGGCGTGGATGGGCAGGATGGAGTGGGCGAGTCGGGGGCCGAAGTCGCGGGCTGGGTTGATGGCGTAGCCGGTGGTACCGCCGAGGCCGAGGCCGATGCCCCAGACGACGCAACTGACGAGATAGGGGGAGAGTCCGGGGGCGGCGCCGTTGGGGGCGGCGAAGCGGGAGTTGAGGGCGCCGACGACGAGGACGAGGATGAAGGTGCCGAGGACTTCGCTGAAGAAGTTCGCGGCGCGGTGACGCATGGCGGGGGTGGTGCAGAAGATGGCGCGCTTGGCCTCCGGATCTTCGGTGACATTCCAGTGGGGCCAGTAGTGCAGCCAGACGAGGATGGCGCCGGCGAAGGCTCCGGCGGTTTCTGCGAGGGTGTAGGGGATGACGGTGGACCAAGCGCCGGTCTGGACGGCTCCGGCGAGAGCGAAGGCGGGGTTGATGTCCGCGGCCTTGCTGCCAAAGAGGATGGCGGTGAAGATGCCGCAGAGGACGGCGAAGCACCAGCCGGCGGTGATGACGATCCATCCGCTGTTTTCAGCCTTGGAGCGTTTGAGGAGCACGCCTGCGACGACGCCGTCGCCGAGGAGGATGAGGACCATGGTGCCCATGAATTCGCCGAGAAGAGGTGAGCGCATCGGATCTATCTACCTTGAAGGGAGTGTGTAGCGGGTTGCGAGGTGGGTGGAGGGGGCTGCGATTCGATGCGCCGGGGTTCACAGGTTGGACCATCCTTTCGAGCGTTGGACGGCGTTGTGCCAGCGTTTGCGGCCAGCAGCGATGGCGGAGGGATCGGCTCGAGGTGTGAAGCGAGTTTGCGCTGCGCGATGGGAGCGAATCTCATCGATGTTATCCCAGAAATTGACGGCGAGACCGGCGAGGTAGGCTGCGCCGAGGGCGGTGGTTTCCAGCATAGAGGGTCGGACGACGGGAAGGCCGAGGAGGTCGGCCTGGAATTGCATCATGAGGTCGTTGGCGGCGGCGGCGCCGTCGACGCGGAGCTCGGAGATGGAATTTCCGGTTTCCGACTGCATGGCATCGACGACGTCGCCGACCTGGAAGGCGATGGATTCGAGGGCGGCGCGGGCGATGTGTCCGGCGGAGGTTCCGCGATGGAGGCCGATGATGAGGCCGCTGGCGTGCGGGTCCCAGTGGGGCGCGCCAAGGCCGGCGAAGGCGGGAACGAAGACGACGCCGCCGGAGTCGGGGACGGACTCGGCGAGGGTTTCGATGTCACTGGAGTTCCAGACGAGGCGGAGGTTGTCGCGGAGCCACTGGACGACGGCTCCG
>CAZWSD010000566.1:0-2402 GCA_964636535.1 uncultured Acidobacterium sp.
ATCGCAATCGTCTCGCCCGCACCCGTGTACTGTGTCCCGGCGTATTTCGTGTTCAGACTCGCGTTCGGCAGGTCGTACTCCACGCCAAAATCCTGCGGGCTGATCGGAAATACCACGCCCCCGCCCTGCGGGTACGTCCACTCCGCCGTCGCCTCTTGCGTCTGCGGATTGTACATCGCCTTGCCCAGCACACGGGTGTTGCGATGCATCGGAAAGTTATTCAACGCCGCGAATCCCTGCACCACCTTCGCCAGCGCTGCCGGAATCTGCGGGTTATTCGCCACCGCCGTATACGTCCCGCCATTCACCGCATACTGATGAAACTGTGCGTGGAAGGTATTTGCCACCTGCCCCGCCGTCCCGTTGAATGCAATCGTCAGTCCGCCCGGGTTCACCCTCACCCCGCTGAACCCCTGCGACTCCAACCACGACTTAATCTTTTGAAGATCCGAACTCGATGGCCCAAACTCCTGCCCGAACTCCGCCGGCGTCAGCCACTTGTGATACTCCGCGCTCCCCGGCGTGTGTTGCTCCTCTATCAGCGCCCGCAGCGCCGCCTCCTGCGACGCGCTCCGCTTCAGCACCAGGTGCATACTGTCCACCTGCATGCTCGTGGGCGCAACTCCCCGGTCGTTCGCCGCATTCGCCAGCGGACTCACCATCCCGTGCAGCGTCACCCGGAAACTGTTGTCTATCGGCTGCGTGATCCGGTTCGGCACGATCCGGATGGCGCTCTGCGCGTACGCTCCGGCAGTCAGCAGGCTTGCCGTGAACACTGCTGCCACAGCACGGATAAAGGGGGTGCGAATACGATTCGAAATCATGAATTGTCCTGTCTAAATTGCTTCAATAGTGGACCGGAGGCGCTGCTCCAGCTACGGCGCATTCTCGTGATGCGTTATCCAACTCAATAATCTGGCCGGTGATCCAGCCTCGCAGATCTCACCTTGCCTCGTTGCCCGGGGAGGGCCTCGCTCTACAACCCTCAATTGACCCGTTTTTATGCCAGCCCGTAACCGGTGTCAAGCCAACCCCTCTGGCGCATCAAAATCCAAACCTGCCATTCTACCCCTACGGCTTCCCCTCGCGACTCCCTAGACGCTAATTGCCCACCAAAAGTTGCTGCCCCCGGCAACTCTTCATGTCCGCGTCATCAATGCAAACCGCTCTTCCCGCTCCCCAATCCCGCCTTTCACTCCCTCACAACCACTCCCATGCACACCGCAATTCCATCCACCGCCGCCCTCAGCCCTCAAAGAACATACCGCCCCTTCTCAATCACCGCCGCCGCCACCCTCCGGCTCAGCGCTACTCCATTCGCCGGCTCATATTTTGAAAGCCTCCGCAATATCGCCAGTTGCGTCCGCAGCGCATCCCCCTCCGCCGCAGCGGAAACCACCTGCCGCGCCGCAACCGCAATCTTCTCCTGCGCCGTCTCCGCGTACAGTCGCGTCATCGCCTCGGCCAGCTCCACCCGCTCCGCCTTCTCACCCGCCTGCCGCATCTTCCGCGCCCGCAGCAGTGCGCTTTCCAGCGCATAAACCTCCATCACCATCTCGGCAATCCACCCCATCACCTCCTGCTCCTCGGCCAGCGCCGTCATCCACTTCTGGCTGGCCACGCCCGCCGCAAACAGCGTCAGCTTCTTGCCATTCGCCAGCATCTGCGCCTCCCGCGCCAGTGCATCGTCCCCGCTTCCCATCTCACCCGGCAGCGACGGAGCACCCATCACCTCATCCATCAGCACCTTGATCGCCGGCAGCAGCGCCAGTTGCCCGCTCATCGCCCGCTTCATCAAAAATCCCGTGATGATCAGCCGATTGATCTCGTTCGTCCCCTCAAATATCCGGTTGATCCGCGCATCCCGATACGCCCGCTCCGCCGGATAATCCTCCACGTACCCATAGCCGCCCAATACCTGCACGCCGTAGTCCGTCACCACACCCAGCATCTCCGAGCACCACACCTTCAGCACAGAGCACTCCACCGCAAACTCCTCAATGCGCTTCTGGATCTCCCGAGCGTCCCCGGCCTTATCTCCGGGAATCGCCGCCAGTGCCGCATCGATCGCCCCCACCGTCCGGTAGCACATCGTCTCGCCCACAAAAGTCCGCGCCGCGCTCTCGCCAATCATCTGCTGCATCAGCCCAAACTCCGCTATGCGCTTCCCAAACGCCTTCCGCTCCTTCGCGTACCCCACCGAATTCTCCAGCGACGTCTTCGCCCCGCCTACGCACGCCACCGCCAGCTTGTACCGCCCCACGTTCAAAATATTGAACGCTATGTGATGCCCCTTGCCCGCCTCGCCCAGCAAATTCCCCACCGGAACTTTGCAATCACTCAACACCAGCGGGCACGTCGAAGACCCCCGAATCCCCAGCTTGTGTTCCTCCGCGCCCACC
>CAZWSD010000567.1:0-2399 GCA_964636535.1 uncultured Acidobacterium sp.
AGTCGTCAAGGCCTTCCGCACCGTCATCAAACGCTACCAGAAGCAGGCTCGCATTCCAGGCTTCCGCGCCGGCAAGGTCCCCGAGTCCCTCATTCGCAACCGCTTCCACGACAGCCTCCAGCAGGACGTCGTCGAAAGCATCGTCCCGGCCCACTTCCACACCGCCATCGAACAGCAAAACCTCCACCCCGTCTCGCAGCCCCAGGTCACCGACCTCCAACTGCACGACGGTGAGCCCCTGCGCTTCAAGGCTGTCTTTGAGATCTTGCCGCCCTTCTCCATCGAAGGCTACCAGGACGTCAAAGTCGATAAACCGGACACCTCCCTCACCGATGCGGAATTTGACGAAGAGCTCAAACGTGTCATCGATTCACGCTCCACCATGGAGCCCGTCAACGAAGACCGGCCCCTCGCCGACGGCGACTTTGCCCAGATCACCTTCAAGGGCGAACTCCAAACCTCCGAGCCCCACCCCGATGAAGAGCCCAAACCCCTCGAAGGCCAGGACGTCCTCGTCGAAATCGGCGGCGCAAACACCCTGCCCGCCTTCAATGAATCCCTCCGCGGCGCAAAACCCGGTCAGGAACTCAAGATCGAGGTCGCTTACCCCGAGGACTTCGGCGAAAAGCGCCTCGCCGGCAATTCCGTCGCCTACGACGTCACCATCGACGGAATCAAAAAACGCGTCCAGCCCGAGCTCAACGACGAATTCGCAAAGGAACTCGGCGATTACGAATCCTTCGACGACTTCAAACACAAGTTGCGCGAACACATGGCCTCGGATAAATCCCGACGCGTCGAATCCGAAACCCTCGACAAGCTCGTAGAAGCCCTCTCGGCGCGCTTCCAGCTCGAAGTCCCCGAGTCCATGGTCCAGAATCAGGTCGATGCGCGCCTCGACCGCGGCCTCCGCGCCCTCGCAGCCCAGGGCATGCGCACCGAAGACATGCGAAAGCTCGACTTCGCCAGACTCCGCGCCGCCCAGCGCGAATCCGCCCTCGCTGAGGTCAAGGGCATGCTCCTGCTCGACCGCATCGCCGAACAGGAAAATATCGAAGTCACCCAGGACGAACTCGACAAGCAGCTCTTCCTGCTCTCCCTCCAGACCCAGGAACCCGTCGACACCCTCCGCAACCGTTTGACCAGCGAAGGCAATCTCGCTAGAATCCGGGAACAAATCCGCCGCGAAAAAGCGGGTAAGTTGCTCGTCGATAGACTAGGCTAAGTCCTCCAACTTCGGCCGCGCGCGGCCCCCTCACCGCGCCGGCCATCAACTCAGCATCGGCAGCGAAGCGTTCCGGCTTCGAGGAGTGGACATAATCCCATGGCACTTGTACCTATGGTCATCGAGCAGACGAATCGCGGCGAACGCGCCTACGATATCTACTCCCGTCTGCTCCGCGATAACATCATCTTCCTCGGCACACCTATCGACGACCAGATCGCCAACCTCATCATCGCCCAGCTGCTCTTCCTCTCCGCCGAAGATCCAGACAAGGATATCCAGCTCTACATCAACTCCCCGGGCGGCTCCATTACCGCCGGACTCGCCATCTATGACACCATGCAATTCATAAAAAACTCCGTAGTCACCTACTGCATCGGGCAGGCCGCCAGCATGGGCGCTTTCCTCCTCATGGCCGGCGCCCCAGGCAAGCGCTTTGCCCTCCCAAACTCCCGCATCCTCATCCACCAGCCCTCCATGGGTGGGTTATCCGGTCAGGCAACAGATATCGATATTCATGCCCGCGAGATTTTGCGGATTCGCGAAATTACGAATAAGCTTATGACTAAGCACACCGGGCAGACCCTTGAGCGCATCGAGCGTGATGTCGAAAGAGACTTCATCATGAACGCTCCACAGGCCAAGGAATATGGCATTATCGACGACATCATCGACCGGCCGCGCGTCTAGGGTTCCCCCCTTCGTTCCCTTGCCTATGGTCGATCCCCAAGGAGTACCAGCAGAATGAAGACGCGCACCGGATCTGAAGATGCCCTCCGCTGTTCCTTTTGCCACAAGTCCCAGGACGCCGTGGCTAAGCTCATCTCCTCGCCCAGCGACTACCCACGCGCCTACATCTGCGACGAGTGCGTCGCCGTCTGCAATTCCATCCTCGAAGATGACCGCGCCGAAACTCCCGCCGGCGCCGCCCCTACCCAGCTCCCCAAACCCCTCGAAGTCAAGGCCTTCCTCGACGAATACGTCATCGGTCAGGAACAAACCAAGAAAAAACTCGCCGTCGCCGTCTACAACCACTACAAACGCATTCAGATGAACCGCGTCCGCGGAAACGATGTCGAGCTCTCCAAGTCCAACATCCTGCTCATCGGACCCACCGGCAGCGGCAAAACTCTCCTCGCTCACCCTCTGGACAAAATGCTCGACGTCCCCTTCG
>CAZWSD010000568.1:0-2397 GCA_964636535.1 uncultured Acidobacterium sp.
CGAATCCTTGGGGTCTGGCCCCCGCAGGAGAGAACCATCTACCTGTCGGTCGGTATCCCGACCGAGTACACGGGATTATGGCTTCATGATCCGCTGACCGTCGCGTTGGCATTTGACAAGAGCTTCTGTGAAATCACCCGGCTCCACATCGCCACGGAGTTTGTGCCAACACCGATAGAGCGCGATCTCATCATCAGAAATGATATATTGCGGACGATTCCGCGTAAGCTGCCCGCCAATATGGACTTATGTGTGGACGTGAATGTCGAGCGTTTCACGTCGCTTTTCACCGATCGCATCTGCTCCCCAAGATAATCGGAGGCCGGGACAATAGGAGCGGCGGATGCTGAGATCCGGCATCAGCGATACTGGAGATGGGGCGCAGAATGCGCCTTGAAGCTGGGTTCGTGCCGGTCGCCGCACGGTTGGTTTCGGCTCGCACGGGTGGCCGATGTTGGGGCTGACAAATCTAGGCGAATGGCGACATGGCGAGGCGCGGTATTACCATAATGGGCATCTTCGTTGCGGACGTGGCGTTTCGGACCGCGCGCATGCCGAAATGGGGCGAGACCGTCATCGGCAACTCCGTGGTCATTGGGCCTGGCGGTAAAGGTTCGAACCAAGCGGTGGCGGCTGCGCGTGCCGGCGGCGAAGTTACGTTCGTCACCAAAATTGGCCGTGACGCGTTCGGTGACATGGCGCAGCAGCTTTATCGGGCCGAAGGCATCGACACCAGCTACGTCTTCGCGTCCCGATCTGAGACGACTGGTGCGGCCAATATCGTGGTGGACGAGAAGACGGGCGAGAATGCCATCATAGTAGTACCTGGCGCCTGCAGCGCTCTCACTATGGAGGAAATCAGTAGCGCTCGCGAGCGAATTGGAAATTCTGCTGTGTTCGTGACCCAGCTTGAACTTCCGGTTCCCTTGGTAGAGTACGGCCTAGCGCTTGCTCGCCAACTGAACGTGACAACTGTCCTGAATCCTGCGCCGGCTCTTCCCATCACGGATGCCATGCTGGCACTGGCTGATTATGTTACGCCGAACGCCGTGGAAGCATCCATCTTGAGTGGTATTGGCGTTACGTCCGTCGATGACGCGCGGCGGGCTGCTGCGGCGCTAATGCGGAGAGGGCCGCGAAACGTCTTGGTGACCTTGGGGACCCAAGGTCTTCTCGTGAAGACCCCGACGCAGGAAGTCCACGTAGCAGCCGTACCAGCGCCATGTGTGGTAGACACGACGGGCGCCGGCGACGCTTTCGTTGGAGCTTTGGCGGTGGCGCTGGCTGAAGGGCGAGAGACTATTGATGCTGTTCGATTTGGGGCCGCGGCGGCCAGCCTGAAAGTCACGAAACCTGGAGCAGCGGTTGCGATGCCAACACGGAAGGAGGTCGAGGATACAATTGGCGAATATGTCCGCCGGCAGATGGCAGATGGTGGGACCTCCAGAGCGATTTTGGACTAGGCGGCGGTGGCGCGCGCGTTGCGCCGTGGTATTCGCATTGCATGGTATCCGGCTGGCCAGTCTGGAGTTTGCGAAGCGAGCTATGTGGGGGCAGAGGACAGTCGAGCGAAATCGGACTCCAGCAAGGGGTTGATCACTCGCGCGGGAGAAGATATTGATTCGTGAAGTAGCGCGACGCGCAGGCGTCTCTCTCGGGACCGTTTCGCGTGTCATCAATAATAATCCTTCCGTCGCTCCCGGGCTACGAGAGCGCGTGGAGGCGGTTATTAGGGAGCTCGATTACCGGCCCAATACGCTGGCACGGGGTCTTCGCAGCCAGCGAACGCATACGCTAGGATTAGTTATCCCCGACGTGACTAATCCTTTTTTCTCGGAGTTGGTTAGGGAAATCGAGCAGGCGGCCGGACGTAAGGGATACAGCCTCATTCTAGGGAATTCGGGGGAATCGCGGAGTTCAGAGCAGCTCTATCTCGGCATGCTTGCCGACCGCCGAGTTGATGGATTAATCATCGTACCGGGGGCGGGGACTAGGTCGATTTCACCACCCCGGGACATTCCGATTGTCATTGTGGATCGACCTCTTCCCCGATACCCGGTTGTGGCTAGTGATCACCGCAATGGCGCGGAACAGGCGGTTTCACGCTTGATCGAACTTGGACATAGAAGAATTGCCTGTATTGCGGGTCCGCCGCGCCTTATCGTCGCCTCTGAGCGGTACCAGGGCTATCTGCAGGTCATGCGGCGGCACGTTCAGCCACCAGACCTGGAGAACCATGGCTGGGTCGAGTCGGCGAACTTCGAGTACGAGGGTGGCTATCGGGCCGCGCGGCGGCTGCTTGAAGCCAGTCCGCGCCCTACGGCTGTTTTTGCAAGCTCGGATCAGCACGCTATTGGTGCGTTGCGTGCCGCGCGCGACGCCGGTTTGGAGGTTCCG
>CAZWSD010000569.1:0-2372 GCA_964636535.1 uncultured Acidobacterium sp.
CCCGCACGCCGGAGACCTTGTGGGAACTCAGATTATCCATGACCACAACATCGCCCGGTTTCAGTCGCGGGCAAAGCACCTGCTCGAGGTAAGCTAGAAAGACTTCGCGATCCGTGGGAGCCGGTAGTGTCATGGTGGCAACCAGTCCCTCGACGCTCATCGCACCCAACAGAGTTAGAGTCTTCCAGTGTCCGGCTGGATTCGGCTCCCGCACCCGCTGGCCACCGAACGCACGCCCATAGCGACGCGTCATCTCCGTAGTCACACCGCTTTCATCCAGGAATAGCAGCCGCTTGGCATCGATCCGATTCAGCGCTTCGCGCCATGCCTGACGGCGGACCTGGTTCTGCTCGCTGTCCTGCTCCTGGGCGTAGAGTGACTTTTTTTCAGCCGTAGTCCCATCTTTTTCAACGTTCGCCACAAGTGCTGCAGGCTGAAATGTTCCCGCTCCACTTCCCACACCTGCTGCTGCAACTGGGCCAGCGTCAGATCGGTCTGGCCCTTGAGCGATCGCCGGAGAAGCTGCTGTATCTCTGCCGTCATCCGGCTCCGCGTGCCGCGGCGCTGCAGCTTCCGCTCCATCTGCCCGCTGCTCTTGTACTGCGCCGATATCTTCAGCGCATACGGATGGCTCACTCCAAATCGCCCCGCTAACTCGCGCAGGCTCCCATCCCCCCGACTATGCGCCTCCAGCAGCTTCCGCCGCAGATCGTCCGAATATGCTCACCCTATCGCTGAGACGTCGCGATAATCAATGTGTACCTGCGGATAAAATGGTCTAGAGCATTTTCATAGTTGCTATAGAGTGCCGAAGCGAGTTCTGAACCAGGCCTCGGCGTTCTCTGGAGTAAGCTGTGGCAAAAGTTGGGTGAGGGCTTCGTCGAGTGCTTCTTTGGTTCGAGACTTGGCGGAGCGGAGCAGCATTTTGAGCTTGGACCAGGCCTTTTCGATGGGGTTCAGGTCGGGCGAGTAGGGCGGCAGGTAGAGCAGTTCCGCTCCTGCGGCCGCGATCCTTTCATGCACCCCTTGCGCCTTGTGGGCGCTGAGATTGTCCATCACCACCACATCGCCAGGCCGCAACTTCGGACACAAAACATGGTCCAGATAGGCCAGGAAGATATCCGTGTCCGTGGGCTCCTCGATGCTCATCGCCGCAATCATTCCGCGGGTGCTCATGGCCCCCAGAATGGTCAGGATTTTCCAGTGGCCGCCGGAGGTCGCTTCATGGATGCGGGCACCGTCCCGGCTGCGCGCATAGAGCCTGGTCATCGAAGTGGTGACGCCGCTTTCATCCAGATAAATCAACCTCTCCGGCGAGGTCGCGCGGATTTTTTCAAGGAACTCGGCGCGCCGCTTGCGGTTCTCTTCCGTGTCCCGCTCTTGGGCGTGGAGCGACTTTTTTTCAGCCGGAAATTCATCCGTTTCAAGATCAGCCACAAATAGGGGGCGCTGAAGCCAACGCCGGTCTGCTTTTTCAGCGCGGATTGCAACTGCCGCAGTGTCCAATCGGCGTTGTCTGCCAACAGCCGGGCCAGCACTTCCTGGTCCAGCCGACTGCGCGGGCCGGGCCGGTAGGACGGCCGTTCCACTTGACCGCTGCGCCTGCGGGCCGCGGAAATCTTCCACGCCCAACCTCGGCTCACGCCAAAGCGCGAGGCCAACTCCGTCAGGCTGGCCTCACCCCGGTCGTGAGCCTCCAGCAGCTTCCTTCGTAGATCATCCGAATACGGTCGCGCCATGTGGTCTCATGTCGCGGATCATCGCCTCTATTACTCTACACCATCGGATAAAATGCTCTAGTCCCCGTGGGAAGATCGGCCACCGAGCAACGCTTCCGCCATTTGGCCACCGTCTTCGGGTTGATGCCATGACGACGGGCCAGCGTCCTCAGGCTCGCTTGACTATGTTGTATCGCTCGACGCACTGCCGCTGTCGTTCGGGCGCTTCCGTGCAGTACCTGTCCCATAAAACCTCCCACGATGGCAACTGCTCGTACTTTACTCCATCACACTGTGGGACTAAACATCTTCTGCTTATCTGGTTGTTTCAGCGGGCCACAAGGGGTAGTGTAGGTTCGTGCCGCGTCCAGCATTTCCGAAGAACCTGCGCGAATTCCAGTCACAGTTCGCCACTGAGGAGGCGTGCCGAACGTATCTGACTGCCTGCCGTTGGCCGGACGGTTTCGTGTGTCCCCGGTGCAGGAACCGGAGTGCTGGCGAATTGACTGGGCTGGGACGCTGGCAGTGTGCTCGTTGCCGGCGTCAGGTATCGCTGACGGCGGGTACAGTCCTTCACAACACAAAACTCCCGCTGACAATTTGGTTTTGGGCTGCGTACCTGATGACTACCGACAAGCGCGGTATCTCGGCACT
>CAZWSD010000570.1:0-2364 GCA_964636535.1 uncultured Acidobacterium sp.
CCGGCGCACTCTTTTGTTAACCTCTCGTCCCGCCTCCTGAGCAGGTTGCGGTCACATTCCGCTCAGGGCGCGAGACGACGGACTATATACGAGGACATGAGTCGAGGACGCCCGGTTCTGTAGCGCCGTCTATAACGGCGTCGGCTCCGTCAAGTGACACGCCTCCGCTGCGAGCCGGGAGGGGAGTCAAGGGCGCCCCGCGAAGCGGGGCGTTCATCGCAGACCCTTGACGCCGCGACCGGCTCGCCCAAACTTGATCCGGGACGAAGCCTTGAGGCTTTTTTCAAGGCTTCGTCCTTAGAAGATTCTTTTGGGCTTGTCCCGACCAAGGCTCGCCTTTCTGAATCAACTAGGGGATGGAACACTGGTTCCACCACTCATCTATGCGATCTCGCTCTCCGCGGACCATGATTCTGGCTTCGATCTCCCCGCCTCGTGCAGGGAGGCCCGGCACCCAATCAGTCTTTCGATGGACCACGGTCCACCACGGCGCTACTCGGGCTACCGGGCATGCGAACCTGGTGCGCGTAGTCCGTCTGGCTACGCAGCATCCAGTACAATCGGACCGCCAGCTTGCGCGCGATGGCCACCTTGGCCACGCCGCTGGCGCGCCGAAACTTGCATCGTTGATAACTGCGCTGCAACTCGGGATCGAAGCGGGCGGCCGTCTGCGCCGCCTCCACCAGCAGCCAGCGCATCATCTCGTTGCCTTGCTTGCTGATCGCTCCCAGGCGCTGACGTCCGCCGCTCGAGTGCTCGCGCGGGTTCAATCCCAGATAACTGACCACCTGCTTGCTGTGGTGAAAACGTTGGACCGGACCCAGCGTCAGCACGAAGGCCAGACCCACCACCGGCCCCACGCCCGGATGCGTCTGGAGCAGCACGGCCTCCGTGCGGCGGCTGGCGGCTTCCTCCACGGCTTTGTCCAGTTTCTCAATCGAGCTGTTGAGTTGCCGGAGCATCTCGAGCAACTCCTGTCGCCGCCGGCTGGCCCAAGTCAACAGCCCCAAGCCCATCAGCTCCATCTGCCCGTGTTGACTCCACAGTTTCCAGCGCCGGCACAACCCCTGGCTCAGCGCCATCGCCTGCAACTGGTTCTTCACCGCCGTACGCATCCGCACCATTTTGTTGCGATGCACCAGCAACTGCCGCAGATCGCGCTCCTCCTGCGAGGGAACCCAGATGCGCGGAAAGCGGTTCGTCAACAGCAAGCTCAGCAGATGCTCGGCGTCCCGCGTGTCGGTCTTCTGCGCGCGCACGGCGCGGGCTCGGATCTCAGCCGCATCGCCTACCCACAGCCGGTGGGAAAACTCGGCCAGCATCCGTTCAAACCAGAGCGCGGGAAACGTCGCCTCGATCCCCACCGTCGCCCCGGCGGGCAAGCAGCGGTAGAAATCTCGTGCCTCTCCCTTTTCGTGTTCCAACCGGCGCGTCACGATCTCACCGGTCTCCTCGTTCATCCAGGCAATAACCTGGTAGCGCGTATGCAAATCACATCCGATAATATTCATGGCTCGGCTCCTTTCTTGCGCCGCCTTGGTCGGCAACAAACCAAGTCTACGGCCAAAGGAGCCGACGCCGTTATTCAATCAGTCTGTGACCGGCGGATTTCGCCGCTCATAGAGCGGCGCTACAGCAAATGCCTGTTGCCGACTTATGTCCTCATGTATAACGCAATAGCCCAGGGTTAAAACCCTGCCCTCCTGGCCCTTCCACACGATTCATAAATTATCCGGGTCAGTACGCCCAAAAAGGACCCGTGCCTGCCGGCGTGTTTAGCGTGTTGATTGCGATAAATACATTGCGGCCAAAGAAGAATGGCAGTCCAAAGGCAAACTCCCCCGTATCGGGACCTCCAACGTCATTGAACGCAGAGTTGGCGGAGTTAAACAACGTATCGGCGTTAGCGATGCTGAAGGAAACGGGTCCCGAAACGCCGTTCGTCCCCTGGTTAACCACGTTATAGGTCACGGTCGAACGCGGACACGAGAAACCCGTAGCATTCGTGCAGTTTGGAAGGCCGAGGGTAGAGGAATCCAGGATGAAGAATCCGTTGGACCCGCTATCGATATAGCTGGAAGAATAGGTGTTCCCATTATAGGTGGTCGTGAAGTTGCCATTAATGTCCGTCGTATAAACGTTGGCGGCGCCCAGCCCGTTATCGGATTGGGTCCCAATGCCGAAGGTCATTGAGCCGGAAACGGTGGCCGCGCCCGTGCTGGAACTGGAGGGGAGGGATATCAAAATCCCGTTGTTATCCTGTGGAAAAAGCCAAACTGGATTTTGCAGTTGGTTCTGAAGTGAGACTGACGTCAAAGAACAGCCGGATGCCGGGCAGGAGTAGTATATGTCCGGGACCTGGGA
>CAZWSD010000571.1:0-2356 GCA_964636535.1 uncultured Acidobacterium sp.
TCCCCCGCGAAATGTCTTCCATGGTCCAGGCCGCGCTCGCCAACGACTGGCCCACAGCACGCCAGATTCACCGCAAATACTTCCAGCTCATGCAGGCCAACTTCTGGGAATCCAGCCCCGCCCCCGTCAAGGCAGTCCTCGCCATGATGGGCCGCATCGAGGAAATTTACCGCCTCCCCATCACGCCGGTCTCGCCGGCCACCCGCTCGCGCCTCGAGCGCCTCATCGGCGAACTCGGCCTCCTCGCCGAAGCTCCCTTGCCCCACGGCGAACTCCACCTCTTCTAGAAAAAATAAATTCCTGCCCCTGAGCGCGCGGCTCCTTCGTAACCGCCACTACCGCTTCCTGGCAATCGTCCAGCAGCTTGGCCGCTGCGCCATTCCAATCCTCGGGTAATATCCCTCCGCCGCCGGAGCCGCCACCAAAATCAGCATCGTCTCTTCGCCCGCCGCCCGGTGCGTCTGCTCAATCAGCCGCTTCCCTATGCCCCTCCGCTGATACCCGACCTCCACTGCCAGGTCAGACAAATAGCAGCAGTACGAAAAATCCGTCACCGCCCGCGAAATCCCCACCAGACGCCCGCCGTCCCGCGCCGTCACAATCAGGTCCGCATGCCGCAGCATTCGCTCCAGCCTGCCCAGATCCTCCACCGGCCGCCGCTCCCCCAGCGTCGACGCAATCAGCACTGCCCGAAACTCCTCCGCCGCCAGCCCCGGCTCCACCTCATATCGGATATCCACCAATCTCACCTCCAACCACACCCACTGATTCCGCCAGTCTAAAAGACTTCAGCCGGCCACTGGAAGATCACGGCCAAATTGCATGAGCTAACAGCTTATTCACCAACCCTTGCTAAACTCTCTCTGTGACCGAGCACTATCTTTACTCCCAGATCGAAGAGCATTTCGCCGCCGGCGCCGAGGCCGTCGGCAATCCCGCCGCCCTCTCCGTATTTCAGGAACTCCTCGACGCGCTCGAAGACGGCTCCGTC
Source organism: uncultured Acidobacterium sp. (assembly GCA_964636535.1). Lineage (GTDB taxonomy): Bacteria > Acidobacteriota > Terriglobia > Terriglobales > Acidobacteriaceae > Acidobacterium. Next base: position 992 of record CAZWSD010000571.1, read on the forward strand.
CGCTCCGCCGAGCCCGATGTCACCCATCCCCACGGCTGGCGCGTCAACGCATGGGTCAAGCGCGGCATCCTCCTCGGCTTTCGCCTCGGCAAGCTCACCGCCTCCGGCCACGATCTCTCCTTTGTCGATAAGGACACCTATCCGCCCCGCCGCTTCACGCCCGCCGGGCAGGTCCGCATCGTCCCCGGCGGCTCCGCCGTCCGCCGCGGAGCTTACCTCGCTCCCGGCGTCGTCTGCATGCCTCCCATGTACGTCAACGTTGGCGCCTACGTCGACGAGGGCGCCATGGTCGACTCCCACGCCCTGGTCGGCAGTTGCGCCCAGATCGGCAAGCGCGTCCACCTGAGCGCCGCTTCCCAGATCGGCGGCGTTCTTGAGCCGGTCAACGCCAGCCCTGTCATCCTGGAAGACGACGTCCTCGTCGGCGGCAACTGCGGCGTCTATGAAGGCGCCATCGTCCGCGAGCGCGCCGTTCTCGCCGCCGGAACCATCCTCACCCGCGGCACTCCCGTCTACGACCTCGTCAACGGCACGATCATCCGCGCAGAAGGCGACCGGCCCCTCATCATTCCTCACAACGCCGTCGTCGTCCCAGGGTCCCGCGCCATCCACAAGGGCCAGGCCGCCGAGTGGGGCCTCTCCGTCTACACCCCCGTCATCGTCAAATACCGCGACGAAAAAACTGAGCTCAGCCTCACCCTGGAAGACCTCCTCCGCTAACCGATTCCCCAGCGGCAATGGCTTCTTCCGGATGCCTCCGCTCGACCGGCGCCCCGGCTCGCGATTCTGTCGCCTGGGAATGCGCCGGCGTCTTGCCGCCCTGCCGGATGACTGACCCGCTGACTGGTTGCCTCGCCCCTGCCCCAGCCTGCCTGCGCCCCCCCCGCTGCCAATCGCCGCCATCACTTCCTCGCCGGCAAATCGCATCCCCATCCGGGCCAGCGATACGAGTCCCGCATACCGGTTCTTCACCTTCCAGCGAAGTTCCGCATGGGTCCGGGCCGCGCTATGCCGCGAGTCGGCAACCGCCCCGCCCGGCTCCTGTCCATGCCACACCGCCTGCCGCACCAGGTCCAGCCAGTCCTCCGCCTCGCGTATCTCCCTCGCGATTCGCCCATGCATCTCCGCGTCCATCAACCCGTGTCGCAGTTTGAAGTCATTCATCCGCGCCAGGCTCGCGTACGTCGTCTTCACAATCTCCTCGCGGCTCATCGCGTCGGTCTCATAATTCAGCAGAAACTCCCACGACGGCGCATCCATCAGCCGCAAATGCTCCTCCAGCGTCGTCGCCAGCCGCCGGTACCCAAATCGCTCCGGATGCTCAAAGGCACGGCTCCCGGGATCCAGAAACGGAGCCAGCGGCGC
>CAZWSD010000572.1:0-2350 GCA_964636535.1 uncultured Acidobacterium sp.
CTCCAGGTTCGGGCCATCACCGTGAAGCCGATCGCCCGATCAATCCCGAGGATATGCCTAAGGCGGCGGACTCCTTTAGCGACCGTCGAGATCAATCAACTACCCTCACCAAATGCGTCCGCCGCAAACGCAAAGAAAATTGGCATTGTTGTGACGAAGAAACCGGCATAGGGGAAGATACCAGACGACAGTTCCTGGTCCACCTTGATTGATCTCTGAAAATAAATTCAGCGAGTCGTTGCCTTCGATTCGTCATGGAATCGGCAGAGCGCTGCGCACGATCATGATATCACCCCGAAACCAGAGCCCCTGGGAGATCTCCACGAACAACTGTGGATACCGCAGGCGCAAACATGACCACTCGAACATTTCGCAGTCCGCCACAAAATCCGAAAGGTAATCAAAAAGGCGAGAAGTCGAGCGCTCACCCTCTTGAGACGGCGACTCGGATCCTGCCATTGTCACTGCCCGCTTTATAGCCCGCCAATTAGACTACCCCTACAGTGCGTCTTTGGATGTCCCTCCTTATCCGCACCGATCATGAACCCCCCTAAACTAGGAGGTCGTCTGAGTAAGGGGCACTGAGCGGAAGCATGGTTTGCGGGGGCGAGTCGGGCGGGAAATTGGCTGATTTGGGCGGCTGATTCACGTGGCGGGAGGGTTTCGACACGCCCTTTGGGGTTACTCGTAGTTTATTTCATGCCGTGCATGCCCGATGCAGTTTGAGCACGTTGTGTGTGGCACAGACCAGCGCCCATTCGGAGCGGACTTTGTCGACGCCGCGCAACAGGAACTTACGGAAGCCCTGCGCCTGTTTGATCCGCCCGAAGACCGGCTCGACGATGGTCTTGCGCCGCGCATAGATGGCCTGGCCCGCCCTGGTCATGAGTTTTCGTTTCATTCGCTCGACCAGCGTGGCCGACTTCGGAATCCGTCCACGCGGGCTTTGCTCCGAGATCGGATTGTGTTTCTGTTTGCCTGTGGCTATGAATAAGTCGATCCTTTTCTTTGCGGCCCGGCGAAGATTTTCCTCCGAGCAATAACCGCTGTCGGCCAGCACTTCACGAACCCTTTGTTTGGCCTGGCGCCGGACCGCATCGATCATCGCCAGCAATTGCTGTTTATCGTTGGCCTGCTGGGTCAGCGCTTGTCCAACAATCAACTGCAGCACTGGCTCAACGGCGGCCTGCGCGTTATAGGCCTGCACGAAACCGTCCGGGCCCTTCATGATCCGTGACTCCGGATCGGTGAAGTTATGCTGCGCCTTCGGCGGAGGCTGAACATGAGAGCTCCGCTTGCCACCTGAACTGCTCCCCGGCTTGCTGTCTCCGCCCTTCTGCTTCTGTGCAGCCTCGGTGCGGGCACGCTCTTCCAGAGCCTTCCTCGCTTCGGCGATGCGCGCCAGGCGCCCTTCGCGCCTGGCCAACTCCGCTGGCAACTCATCGCCGCGCCTCGTGCGTCCGTAGCGCTTGTCCTCGTCCTTGTCGGTCTGTTCGGACTCGGCCAGCAACCGCTTCACTTCCTCGCGCAGACGCTGCTCCTCACGCAACATCCGTTCGTAGCTCATAGCCTTATGCTTGCTTGCATTGGCCTTGATCTTCGTGCCATCGATGGCCACACGGCCGAGCTTCATCGTGCCCAGTTTCAGCGCCAGTTGCAGCACCTGCGTAAACAAGCCTTCCAGAGCCTTCAGGTGAATCCGGCGAAACTCCGAGATGGTGCGAAACTCCGGCTCGTTACCCGCCGCCAGCACCCGAAATGCAATGTCCTCGGACAGGCGATTCTCCAGATGTCGCGAGGAGAACACGCCCACGCAATACCCGTAGACCAGAACCTTGGTCATCATGCGCGGCTGATACGGAGGATAGCCGCGCTCCTCGCGCTCATAGTGCTGCTCGATCTGGCTCAGGTCCGACTAGTCGATCAGGTCGGAGACGAAATACGCCAGGTGCCCTTCCGGCAACCACTCGCGCAAACTCGGAGGAAGAAGAAAATCCTGCTCAGGAAAGTACGGCCGGTAGACCTTCGCCATATGGAAAGACTCGCAACTTCTTCTCCGCTTCTCAACTACCTTGCGCCTGCTCCACGCGATTACTCAGACACGCTCCTAGGGTAAAAATAACATTCCCGCCTGTCACACAGGATCAACCAGCGTACCGTCTCATTGAAGTCAAGAACTTCACATCGGGCAAGGCAGTGTTAACATGCATATAAAATGACATGAGGACACTTCGCACCTTCGATGCGGCAATGCCGACCACGGCGATTGCGACTGCTGTAATCGCAACGTGGAACAAGGCGCATTTACTGAAAGGCAATCGCACACATCAGCAGATCGAACCCTTCTCTC
>CAZWSD010000573.1:0-2349 GCA_964636535.1 uncultured Acidobacterium sp.
GTATCTGTGGGTGATCCGCACCGCCTCTGCCATGGTGTTTGTGATGGCGCCGGGCCGCGGGGCTCGAGTGCCGATCACGTATTTCTCGCGCCTTCTGGTGCAGACCATTCTGGTGTGCGATCGCTACAGCGCCTACAAGAAGTTCGCGCGAACCATCGGGGTGCTGCTTGCTTTTTGCTGGGCGCATTGCCGCAGGGATTTCCTGGAGTTCGCGCGCGGTTATCCGCCGTTGCAGGGCTGGGCGATGGGTTGGGTCGAGCGCATCGGGACACTCTATCATCTGAACAATGCGCGCGTGGAAGTGCTCGCCGATGCGGCGAGCTTTGCCGAGCGTGACGCGCAAGTGAAAGCGCATCTTGCGCAGATGCGCCAGGAGTACGAGCGCGAGTTGGCCGATCAGGGGCTGCACCGGGCGGCGCGCAAGGTCTTGACGAGCCTGAAGAACCATTGGGAGGGATTGACAGTATTTGTCGATCATCCGTGGGTTCGAATGGATAACAACACGGTCGAGACGGCGCTGCGTAACGAGGTGTTGGGGCGCAAAGGCTACTATGGCTCAGGGAGCGTGTGGGCCGCCGAGCTTGCCGCGCTGCTTTTCTCCCTCCTGATGACGCTGGTGCACAGTTGGCAGATCAACCCGCGGCGCTGGTTGCAGGAGTATCTCGAGGCCTGTGCGCAGAATGGGCAGAAACCCCCGGCGGATCTCTCGCGGTTCCTGCCCTGGCAGATGAGTCCGCAACGCTTGCACGAGTTGCGAGTGCCCCAGCCACCGATCCCGGCAACGAACACCTCATGAGCCAGCGCTACTGTGGACGGGACTTCACCCCCGCGGACCTCGAACGCATCACACAGCTGATCCGGCAATCTCCCGGCATCTCTCGCGCTGAACTGTCGCGGCGCATCTGCCGGCTGCTCGGCTGGATCAAGCCCGATGGCAAGCTCAAAGAGATGAGCTGCCGGGTGGCGATGCTGCGCATGCAAGTGGATGGCTTGCTGACGCTACCCCCGGCACGCCCCGTCACCTTGATCCGCCGGCCGGTGCCTGAAGCCACCGCCGCCACCGATCCGCAACCCCCGATTACCGCCCCAGTCGATCAGCTGCCGCCGCTCGAGTTCCTGCCCGTGAGCACTCGCACCAAGCGCGACTCGCGGCTCTGGAACGAGTACATCCAGCGCTACCACTACCTTGGCTACAACCCGTTGCCGGGCGCGCAGCTGCGCTACTTCGTCGCGATCGATGGCCAGTTCGTGGCTCTGCTGGGCTTTGGCGCGGCCGCCTGGAAAACCGCTCCCCGGGATCAGTTCATCGGCTGGACCGAGCAGCAGCGGCGCAACAACATGCATCTGATCGTCAACAACGCGCGCTTTCTCATCCTGCCCTGGGTGCAATCCAAAGGACTGGCCTCCAAGATCCTCGGCCGCATCGCCCGTCAATTACCCACCGATTGGCAGCAGCGATACGGCTACCGCCCGGTGCTGCTGGAGTCCTTCGTCCAGTCCGATCGCTTCCGAGGAACCTGCTACAAGGCAGCCAACTGGCTCCACGTCGGTCAAACCACCGGTCGCGGCAAGCTCGACGTGACTCATCAGTACGCCATCCCCGTGAAAGACATCTGGCTGTATCCTCTGCAACGATCCTTCCGCCAGGCGCTCACCCGCTAGCTGCGCGCCTCAACCGCTGCCATCCGCCACCCCTCAGAGCTTCCAGGCCCGCGGCTCCTACCCCGAAATCAGCCGCCTCGCAAGACGGGTCGGCCGATCATTTACGGACGCGCCATTGCGGTTGGCACGATGAAACACAACCGAGCCCGACCGATTCCCGCAGATCTCCCGCATTCTCCTCGCCCGATTTGAAAGCTGCGCGAAGTCGCGGACAGCTGGCCGAGCGAATACAACGAGGAGCGGTCCCATGACAGCCTCGGCCGTGCGCCGCCCCTTACCTGCCTGCCGGGGCCACAAGCCGCCCGGGAGTCCAATTTAAACAACCACCGGCTAAAGAGCCGGCAGTTTCTCGGACGCGCATGAAGGCGCGTAGTCGGCCACAAGGGCCGACGGGTGCACCGCTCAAGGCAGACGGCTCTATTGGCACTGATTAGTGGTGGCGCCCTGATGTAGTGGGAAGAAAGAAGCCTACTTGCTGTGCCTGCGATTACCCGGAAAGGTGGCCTTCTCTCTCAACGGACCTTTTTCCGCCTAAAGGCGGCGGATTTACCGATCCGAGAAGGGGACTTTAAAGCCGTGTCCTTGACGGGGAAACTTACGATCCGAGGCCGGCGAATCATGCCCGGCGCACAAAGTAGACAATAAGCGCAATGATCAGAATGGTTCCAAGAATGCCACCGATGTACA
>CAZWSD010000574.1:0-2346 GCA_964636535.1 uncultured Acidobacterium sp.
TCGCGGTTTCCTTTCTTCCGGACCGGCTCCCGCACTACCGCTTCGCTCTTGAATATCTTGATCCTGATGAAGCCTTCGTCGAACTGATCGCCCTTTCGCTTGTTCACGCCGACATCGTAATCCAGCTCTGGCCGCCGGACAAAATCGAAACCCACTGCATCCACCGTATCGTTAACCGCCAACTCATCGGCGGGCTGCTTGAGCGCCGCGAACTTCCGCTGATGCAACTCCTGGATAATCGAATACGGAATCCGCAACGCGTAGTAGCGAACGCCGTCTAGCGTCACGTAGTCCTGCTGGAAGTCGAACACTAGCGCCGGGGCAATGATGAACATCCGGCTCCCAACCTTGGAACCCAAGGCCTCTTGTAAGCTGTGGACAGTTTCTTCATCAATGCGGACGCCCGGCTGCTTCTGGTGGTTGAACACCAGTACGCTCGAACCCTTCAGGTAGCCATCCAACTGAATTCCACCAATTTTGTGCGGCTCGTCCCGACACTGAAAGAGCTGTAGCGCGAAAAATCGCCATGCATCCCAAGGCAGCTCCTTCAGTTTGCTGAAATCGTAAAGACCAGCGTTATAAAGGCCGAAGGGTTTTGCAACCAGCGGTTGTCCTTTGTCCCCAATCTCGGCACGGAGGTTGAGCATGCGCCTCTGCATGGTGTAGATGGCAAGCTTTCCGCAATCAATTCCGACCCACCGCCGCCGCAGCTTCTCCGCCACAGCAAGGGTAGTGCCGGACCCGGCGAAGGCGTCAAATACGAGGTCGCCTTCATCGGAACACACCTCGATGATCCTGGCGGCAAGGTTCTCAGGCTTCTGTGTTGGGTAATCGGTTCTCTCCGACTTGAAACCGGCGATAATTGAAATGTCCCACACATCCCGGAGCGGCATCCCCTTCGTTGGTTCGTCAACTGTAATTTTTCGCGTACCCGTTTTTTCGTCAAGGATCTGCGTTTTCCCCTGAAATCGTTTTACGTAGCTTTCGGAAGGCGGCTCATATTGAATGTTGAAGGCGCGGTCTCGATTTGTCGCCCTTGCCGCATACATGAGAATGTCGTCGTGCATCCCCTGGAAATTCCGGCTCGGAGACGGCCATCGCCGATAGCTCCAGATAATGTGATTGAGGAAGTTCTGATCCCCGAAGATTTCATCCATCAGCGCTTTGATGTAATGGGACTTCTTCTGGTCCAGATGAACAAACACATAGCCGTCGTCAGAAAGCAATTCGCGAATCAGCACCAGCCGCTTTCGCAGGAATTCAAGAAACCGGGCACCCGCGATCTTGTCTTGATACGCCTTCTGCTCCTGGGCGCCGTTGAAATCTCGCTTGGTCGCAAAAGGCGGATCGATGTACACGAGGCGCACTCCAGGAACACCGTCAGCGTTGCAGAGCTTTCCGCTTCTCTTTAGATCAACCAGGGTCTTCATGACCTGCAGATTGTCGCCAAAAACCAGCATGTTGTGCCAGCTATCGCCGTTCTTCCCGAACGTCCGAACCTTCTGGAGCGGCACCGCCAGCGTGTTCGCGATGATGTCTTCCGAGCGTTCCTTGCCGTGATAGACAAGCTCGTATTCGCGCTTTTCCGGCGGGAAAAGGATGCGCGCCCACTCCGGCGAAATCTCCTCGCCATTTTGTAAACAGCGGATAAGCTCCTGTCGTTCTTCCTCGGTCATACCGGCGGCCCTACCCCGGTGCGTGTCAATGGAAGTGAGACACCGGGTGGAAATAGTTTAGAGTACAGCCGTGGCCAGGTTTTCTGGGTGACGGCTCCTTTTGGGGGGGATTGATCCAGGCTGCCGTGGGCAGCTCCGGGGGTTGCGGGGCGATGCCCTTGAAGCGCTTGGGGTGGCGGGCGAAGGCGGTATCCAAGGCAGCTGTGCGCTGTTTGTGGACCTCGCCGGCGCGGCCGTAGTGAACGGTTTCGGGCGTCATGAAGCCGATACCGCTGTGGCGGTGTTCGGTGTTGTACCAATCGAAGAAGCGCTGGCAGTGGGCGCGCGCGTCCTCGATGGAGCCAAAGCGCTGGGGGAAGTCGGGCCGGTACTTCAGGGTCCGGAACTGGGCTTCGGAGTACGGGTTGTCGTCGGAAACGTGGGGCCGACTATGGGTCTTGGCGATCCCGAGATCGACCAGCAGTTGGGCCACCGTCTTGGAGCGCATGCTCGTGCCGCGGTCGGCATGCAGCGTGAGCGTGCCGGGGGCGATGAGCTGCTTGGCGGCGGTGTCGGCGATCAGCTGCTCGGCCAGTTCGGCGCTTTCGCGCGCGGCGATCAACCAGCCGACGACGTAGCGGCTGAAGATGTCCAGGATCACGTACAAGTGAAAGCAGGTCCACTTGCCCGG
>CAZWSD010000575.1:0-2335 GCA_964636535.1 uncultured Acidobacterium sp.
GGCTCCGCCGCCCGCCACTGATCAGGATGGAATAAATGACCGCGCTGCGCCAGCCGGCCTGAGGATGGCCGATGAACAGCCATCGCTTGCGGCCCACCACCGTCGGCCGAATGTCATTCTCGACCAGTTTGTTAAGGATGGCGCCGCCCCTTACGGAAGGGCCGACGCCATCCCGTTGTTTTGTTACATACACGGGCAGTGCGCGCAACGCTGGCAGCATGTGCCCACTGCTGCCAGCGCCGCTCCCGCATTCACAACAAGCGCCACTCATGCGGTGACGATACCTCCGCGCATCTTCGCTTAGCCGCGGCGAAGGAGTGTTTCTCTCGCTTGGGCGGCGTCACGATAAACCATCACGGGTTGTTGCGCAGCGGCATTGACCGCGACCTTGCCGTTTCTAACCGCAACCTTAACCTCCTCGGGCTTATCGATGGAGAGAGCCACCGCCGCGAGGCCTGCCGCATCCCACCCCTTGGGCAAAGGCGTTGTGATATCCCCGCCGGTAAGACTGTAAAAGGCGATGCGTCCCTCATCGATGGGGCAGAATGTGTTCCCGTCGCGCGCGATCTCCACGCCATCGACACGCACAGAATACGTCTTACTCTCCCAGTCGATATCAATGCGTGAGGTCCCTTCGAAGCCGATGGTGGTTTTCTCCCCCTCGCGGCGAAACGATTCGATGGCGAGGGCATGCACTTTGAACCAGGGAAGCATCATAAGACCTGAATCCGGCGTGAAAATCACTATGTTCAGGCGCGTAGCGGTTTGAGTCGATTGATCCGGGCAAGGATGTTGTGGGCTGTCTTCTGGATGAACGGCGAGTCGTTGAGGCGGAGCACGGGCCGGTTTTGTGGACGAGTCAAGGCGCCGGGTAGTAGAAACAACTTGAAGCGAAGCTTCTGCAAGGTGAGGGACTGCCAGTCTGGCCCCAAGCAGGTTCGTTGAAAGGCGGTGACGAGATTATAGGCGAGGCGGATGATCTCCAAGTAGAGCGCATTAGCTGGAAACGAACGCGTGGGGATCTTCCGCAGCGCGTAATCCTCGCGCAACTCCCGGATACGGACTTCCATCGCCGCCCGGGCGTTGTAGAAATACCAGACCCCGGCTGGGGTCAGCGGGAGGGTGGTGACCCAGGCGCGATACACATAACGGCCCAGCGTGAAGAGCGTCGGTTGGGGTTCCGCTTCCGGGATGAATCGTCGTGCGACCACGAAACGACGGGCCTTGCGCCAGCCGTGGGAGCGATGCTCGAAGTCGGCCATCTCCCAGTCCCGGTTCACAGGAGCATAGCGCAACCCGGGCAACAGATTTCGGAAAGCCGGGGTGAGGCGAGCGACGACGGCGTATTGAGCCGGCCAGGATTCGAGGGCGTTGAGCACCGGGTCGAAACCGAACCCTGCATCGGCCCGGGCGCGAAGCTCGCGGATGTCGGGAGGGACGTTGACGAAACAAGTGTCCAGCAACTCCACGCTGCCGTCCCAAGTGCCGGCGTTGCCGGCACGGAGTTCGGCATCCCAGAGGTAAGCGGAGTTGGCCTCGATGCAGAGCAGGGGATTATAGGAACGCTTGCCGCGATAACGGGGGTTATAGCCGACGGCAGCGCCATCTTGGTGTCCGAAGACCGTGACGACTGTGCTGTCCAGGTCGAAGATGAGGCGCGAGCGATGGCCGGGGAGATGGATGAAGTGCTGCAGCAGTTGATCCTTGAGGCCATGAAGCTGTCGCCAGAAGTTCTCGGGAGCCTGAAGCAGGAAGCGCCGTAACGTCTGCGGATCCGGGAAGCTCTGGAGTCCCGTAAGGTACTGGAAGGTGCCGTTCGAGCGCAAGAAGGACGCGGTCTCGATGCGGTCCAGACCTAACACGATAGGGTAGACCAGAGCCAGGATCATCTGGGAAAGACTATAGCGGCGGTGGCGTCGACGATAAGAGAGGTGGAGGGCTAGGAAGTTACGAAATTGCAGCACCCGTAGAAATTCGCGGAAGAAATAGATTCCGCCAAAGTGCGTCATACCGGCATGGTCGCAGGCCAGCCGCAAATTTCGAGGCGAATGCCGCATTCCAGGATTACCTAACCGAAAGTTACGTTATCCTGAAACGCAGACAATTACAAAGCGCTCAGTCAATCCGCCGCCGAGACCTTACTCAGCTCCTCGAAATGCGCCGGATTCAGGTATGAGATTCCTCGCCGCCGGGAGCTCCTGGGAATGACAGCCTGCACGAGTTCTTAGCAACCAGTTAGAGTGCTATTCCTCTCAGTGCTTAAATGGCAAGGTTTCGAGACGCATTTCCGCAGCCCACGAGCACTACGGGAATGCTGAGACTGGAACGCCAAAGA
>CAZWSD010000576.1:0-2332 GCA_964636535.1 uncultured Acidobacterium sp.
AGATAGAAGCTGGCGATGCCGAGGGTCTTGGAGCCCACTTCCGAGTTCCAGCAGTGTAGAGTAGGCGACGAGCGCCGCACCGCCTTTCGGCGGCCGGTTTCTCGTCGCCCCTCACCGAACCGGACATGCGCCTTTCGTTACGCATCCGGCTCTCCAAAAGACATGGCAAAGTCAGGCTTTCCCATCCATGCGAGGCGGTATCGGCAGACAGGAGTCCAAGCGAGCACATGTTGCTCGATCGGCCCTTCCTGCCAGACCCGCCGTGTCGGGCGCACGCGACTGGGAAGCAACGCCTCCCGTATGTCACGCATTCCCGCCTTCGGACGTTTCATCCGCAGCCAGCGCCACATGCGGTCACCGACGTACCAGTCGAGACTGGTGAACACTCGGCCCGCATAGGCGCAGTGGCGGTAGTAATTCGCCCATCCGCGCAGGATAGGATTGAGTTCTTGGAGTTTTGCGCCAAGACTGACCAGCACCGTATTCCGTTTGGTCAGTTGCTTGACTTTTCGCCGAAGGTAGGCGGCCCCCGCTTTGGGAATTTCCACGCGCGGGCCGTAGCCGTAGCGCTTGTCCCATCGCATCGTGACGTGGAATCCGAGGAACTCGAATCCGTCCGTCATGGCCGTGACCTTCGTCTTTTCGGGCGACAATTCGAGGCCGGTGGTCCCCCGCAGGTGCTCGGCCAGCGCGGATTTCTCCGCGATGGCGTCGTCCTGCGTGCCGGAGACTAGAACCACGAAATCGTCCGCATAGCGTATCGGCAGGAATACGCGGTGACCCGCACCGCGATCCCAGACCCGCGCTCTGCGTGCCGCGATCACCCCGAGTTCGGGATTATCTGGCCGGGCCTTGGCGCGTTGATACGTCCACCGTTCATAGCGCTCCTCGATCGCACTGAGTGCGATGTTGGCAAGCAACGGTGACACGATCCCGCCTTGAGGGGTACCGTCGTCAGTGCGGAGAAACTGATCTTCCGCAAGGACGCCGGCTTTGAGGAACTGCCCCACCAGCCGTGTCACCCGACGGTCGGCGACGCGAGCGCGTATCCGATTCATCAGGTGATGATGGTTGATGTTGTCGAAGCAGCCCTTGATATCCCCTTCGATGACCCAGTTGTACGGCATTCCCGCCCGTCGTCCGTCCTTGCCGATCTTGTGCGGAAGGATGGCGCGACGGATATACTCCAAGGCGGCGTGCGTGCTCCTACCGGGCCGGAACCCATAGGAGACATGCCAGAACTGCGCCTCGAAGATTGGCTCCAAGAGAGTTTTGACCGCGCATTGTACGGCGCGGTCCTTGACCGTCGGAATGCCCAGGGGTCGGAATTGCCCCGGTTTACCGGCCTTGGGGATGAGCTTGCGCCGCGACGGGCTGGGCCGATATGCGCCGGAGCGCAGTTCGGCCTGTAGCCTGTCGAGGAAGCGTTGCTCGCTACCCTTCTTCCGGATGCTATCCGCAGTCACCCCATCGATCCCGGCGGAGCGCGCGCCTCTGTTCGAAGCGACGTGCCGCCAGGCGTGGCGAAGTATGCGCGGGTCGGTTAGCCAACCCCACATATCCCGCCACGCATCGTTGGGATGTGCCTGACTCCACTGATAGAGTTTGCGCTGAACGCCGAGTATCCAAGCCTCATCAGCCTGGCGATCCGTGTCCACAGATCATTCCTCCGTCTCGCTATTCTATCGTCTTCCTGCTTCCCTTCGCCATGTGCGCGGCTTTCCCGCGCGCCGACTACTACGGAAGCTCCGCCCTCGGTGTCGTCCTTCTCCGGCCGCTGCGGCTAGCCCAGTTCCTTGCTGGGCAGACGATCCGAGTTCCCGTGTTCCGATCTTCAACCTGCGTGTCGTTAGGCGGTGAGCTATACCCCTGGCGATGCGGGAGATGGGCCGGGGAGAAGATGTCCCATCTCGGATGCGTTATGCGCACCCAGCAGTGAGGAGATTCTAGCCCCACCGCTTCGGATCGCTTGGCCTCCGCCGCCATCACGGCATGTGGAGACAGGCTTCCGTAAATACACAGGCTTCCAGCGCCCACTTCGTTACCTCGCCATAGACACTGTGGTAGTCCGGCCTGCGGTTGATGGTCCGCATCCGATTCAGTTCAGGCCGATCTGCTTATGACACCCAACCGGCGAGCGCCCGGTCAGGCTTTTCGGCCCCCTTCCGCCTGCTGTTCTCCCAGCAGGGGGGCGGCATTGCAGCCGCCGGTCGAAGATCAGCAAGTTTGGGAGATTAGCTCTAAGTCATACTAACCTCCCGCGCCGTCACGGCGCACAGAAGCCGCGGAAGTAGAGGTCGGGAGAGCCGTCGGGGAGCCGCCCCGCCTCGAT
>CAZWSD010000577.1:0-2327 GCA_964636535.1 uncultured Acidobacterium sp.
GATTCAACGAAGACGCCGATCCAGATCGCTTCGTTCACGTCTGGGTCCTTGGAGAAGTATATCCTCAGCCCGACGCCGACTCTCTTTAACCATGGCGCGCCTTCGCCCTCGTGATACGCCTCGCATTTTTTCGGTGGGCTTGATCGCCCTGGATATCTTGCGTGTTGCTGGTCAGCCTGAGCGCGCCAGTTTTCGCGCAGGCGGCACGGCTGGGAATGTGGCCGCGATCCTCGGCTCGCTCGGTTGGCCCGCCCAAGCTGCAGGGCCAGCCGATGGCTCGAGGGCTTTCTCATTGCTGCTTGATGACCTGCAGCGCTGCGGCGTCGAGTATCACGCGCTGGATGGCACCTGCGTCCCCGTCATTGTCGAGGAGCTCGGCATGGGTGCACAGCATCACTTCTTGTTCGACTGCCCCGTGTGCGGGCGCGAACTTCCGCGCTACCGTAGGGACAAGTTCGCAGCGGGCATCGACTCCCAGACGGGCGCTTACCCGTTCGACGTGTTCTTCGCCGACCGCTTGTCGGACGAAATTCTTGCGCTCGCTGGCGCCGCAAGGAACCAGGGCGCTTTTGTCGTGTATGAGCCCTCCGACCCGGCGGATGAGCCTTGGGCAGGTGCGATGTTTGCCTTGGCCGACATGGTGAAGTATTCCGGTGATCGCGCATCCGCGCTGCCCTGGCTGCAGGCTGGCGACTACCTGGAAGTCCGGACATCCGGCGCCCAAGGCCTGCAGTGGCGCTGGCCTGGCAAGGCAGTCCCCGGATGGAGGTCGATGGAGGCCGTCCGTGCATCGCGCTTGGTCGACACGTGCGGCGCTGGCGACTGGCTGACGGCAGGGATCCTGGTCGGCCTGCTCGAGCCACTGAAGTGCCTACAAGACCGAACATCGCCCTCGGTACTGGAAGAGGTCCTGCGCAGTGCACAGCACTTGGCGGCCTGGAGCACCGGCTATGCCGGGGCGCGAGGTGCGCTCTACGAATCCGGCCCCGCCGTGGCGAGAACCATCATGCAGCGCGCCGCCCCGGCCGAGCCAGACCCATTCGGGGAATCGACGGCCGCAGTCACTTGCCTCGTGTGCCCGGCTTGAGCGTCTCCTGACCGGAGAGCAAGTCCGCCATGTCCCGGAACACCGCCGAGAGCAGCACTGCGGTCTCCGGGGCCCGCAACGCCAGATCACGCGCATGCTTGGTGAGCACAGCCTCGGTTGGCGGGAACAAATAATTAAAAATATCCCGAAGCGTGTCCGAATTGCGGGCTGGCTTGGCCGAAAGGGCCGCACCCACAGCGCCCGGTGAGCGGCCAATGTGCTCTGCCAGGGCCTTCTTTTTCAGCTTTGACTTCTGCAATGCCGCAACTGCGCGCGCCTGCATGCGTGCGGCTTCGTCGTCGCGAGGAGCAGGCGGGCGGCCAGGTTTATTCAATTAAAAATATCTTGATGACAATTCTTAATTAGTATATATTGCGATTTTAAGGAGGGCAACCATGGCCGCTGAGATTCGGTTCTACCGGGCTAACGAGCGACCCTACGGGGCGTTCAGCAATCTTTACCGGCGTCCGGTGGAGCTGGACGGCGTGGTCTACTCGACGGCCGAACACGCCTATCAGGCGGGCAAGGCCCGCAAACCGGCCGTGCGGGACTGGCTTATGTCCGCCCCGTCGCCCGCCCTTCTGGCGATGGCCGCCCACGGTCTGTACTACTGGGACATCGCCCCCGGCTGGTCCACAAACAAGTTCGATCGCATGCGCCGGGTGCTCCTGGCCAAGTTCTCGCAGCACGAGGACTTAAAGCATCTGCTGCTGAGCACCGGAAACGCTCGCCTGGCGGAGTCCGCAACGATCGACAATGAGGTGAATCGACTCTGGGGCGAGGTCAATGGTGTCGGCCGCAATATGCTCGGAACTTTGCTCATGGAGATACGCGAGCAACTGCGGGCACAGCAGATCGTGACACGAGTCCGCCCATCGAGCAGCAAGTTGACCCAACCAATTTGCGCGACGGCGTGACGCACCCCCTGAAGCATGTCATTGGGTCAGGGCTGTTGGTGCCGATCGAAAATTGACCAGGGGTGGAAGCCGGGGGTGGTGGCCCCCGGTGCGGTCTGATCGCATCGGGTGTCAGGTGATCGCGTCGATTTCCTCCTATGCTTTGGTCATGGCTTGTTCGCGCAACTTGATGCGCGCTTTGGCGGTGTGGCTGCTGTCCGAAATGATCTTGCCCCTGTTTCACGGACACCCGGATAGGCGATTCAATATCGCAATCCGAGGTGATGGACTTACTCAGCAGTCAGAAATATAGGCAACACTTGGATGCCTGAAGAATGAGCGGA
>CAZWSD010000578.1:0-2310 GCA_964636535.1 uncultured Acidobacterium sp.
CATCGAGCGCGATCAGACGAACGCTCTCTACTTTCTAAATGGCGACGTGCAGCGGGCAGTGATTACTCAGGAACAGAAGGACAACATCATCCAGTCTTACCGGAACGACAGCTCCCTTCCTTACGTCGATGTCGAAGTGAAGAACGTCGTGCTCGACGACCTGCGGCAGTCACCGTATTCGGCGCGCATCGAGTTCGAGAAGGTGTACACGAACCCGGCGGATCACTCTGAACTCAAGCGGGAGCGATGGACCGCCAGCGTGACCTATGTCTTCCGGGAGCGCGTCGTGAACAACGAACTGGCCGTGAATCCTCTGGGGTTGACCATCGTGCGCTTCCGGGCCGACCAGGCATTCAGTTAATCGAGTTCCATCGAAGCCAATCCCACACGAGGCGCAAATCATGTCCCCACGCGGCGACACATCGCGGCACCTACGCCCCCCGTTTCATCGCAGGCTGCGGAGCCTGCCCCAACACGCGATGCAAGGGCATGGCCCATCGCTTCGGCCTTCTTTTGCCTGGGCGTCGAGTGGGAGATTGCGCTGGCTACGACGTGGCGTTGGCGCACCGGGAATGCCTCGATCTCTGCGGATCATGAAGCGCTTGTCTCTCATGTTTCTCCCTTGCTTGTCCGGTCACACGCTTCGGGCCAATTCCGTCGCCCTGCGGCACGTCGCCGCTCTGCTTTCTGGACTCCTCTCCCAGAGCAAGTCTGGGCCCCTGCTCCAGAATGCGCGGCTTGGCACTTGGGAGCCGGGCACCTCGCTATGGCTTCGCCGGGGAGTGACCCGGCCAATCCGGGAATTCAACTCAGGAGACTTCACCATGTATCAGAACCGCATTTCACTCATCGGCTTCCTCGGCCAAAACGCCACCACCCACACCGCCAATAACGCTAGCTTCACCGTGCTCTCGCTCGCCACCAAAAGCTCGTACAAGGACAAGAAGACCGGCGAGTACAAGGGCCAGACCGAGTGGCATCGCTGCATCGTCTGGGGCAAGCTCGCCGAGTATGCGAAGACGCTCACGAAAGGCGCGCACCTGGCCATCGACGGCGAGTTGCGCAGCCGTGAGCGCGTGGACAAGAAGACCGGCGCAAAGCAGCGCGTATGGGAGGTGCGCGTGGCTTCGATCCTGAAGCTCGACCGCGCCGAGAAGGCCGCCCCGGAAGAAACGGACAACACCGACTTCAACCCCGAGGAAGAGGCGGCTTGACGCCTCTTCCTCGCTACCCCGGAAGCCTGGCAGACGCTGGGCTTCCATCGCTGTGAGACCCGCTGTGAGTTTTGATTATGAGCTTTGACCTGATCCTTCCGTTTCTCCGCCCCATTGAGCCGCTCTTGCTCGACGAAAGCATCAGCGAGATCATGGGCAATCCCGATGCTTCGTGGTGGTATGAGCGGGACGGAATTCTGCGCCGCGATGCGTCTGTCTACTTCGACGCCGGCAAACTGCGCACCGGCCTCGAAGTGATTGCCAACCAGCTTGGCAAGAAGCTGGACGAGAACAACCCGGTTCTCCATGCGCAACTCCCGGACGGAAGCCGCCTTGCGGCGGTCATTCCGCCGGTCGTCAAGTCCACGCCCGCCGTCACTCTCCGCAAGTTCACCAGCCGCCATTACACCGTTGATGACCTGATCGCTCGCGGCACGCTGACGCGACCGCTTGCGGAGTTTCTGGCGGAGCAGATTCGCAGCGGGATGACGCTGCTTATCAGCGGCGGCACTGGCACTGGAAAGACCACCCTGCTGCGCATCCTTGCCGATGCCATTCCCGAAGAACAGCGAATCGTGGTCATCGAAGATACCTCCGAATTACACATTCAAAAGCCTAACATTCTTGCCGTTGAATGCCAGATGGATACCTTCAAGGCGAGCATCACCTTCGACGATCTTCTCAAGTCCGCTCTGCGTTGGAGACCGGACCGGATCATCCTCGGCGAAGTGCGCGGAATCGAGGCGCGTACGCTCCTCGATTCATTCAACACTGGCCATGCCGGTTCGCTGGCAACCATCCATGCCAACTCAGCGGCAAAGGCTCTCTCCCGATTCGCCAATCTCGTCATGCGCTCGCACGCGCAAGCCACATTCTCCGATGTGGAAGCGGAGATCGGCGAAGCTGTCGATTTCGTCGTTCATGTTGAGCGGCAGCCAGGCCGCCGCATCATCCGAGAAGTGCTCCGATTGAACGGCTACAACCGCGCCAAAGAGAGCTTCCATTGCGAGACGGTCTACGAAGCGAATCGACTCTCGCATTTGCACCACAATCCAACCGGAAAGGACACCGATTATGCCATTGCTTGAGATCGTTC
>CAZWSD010000579.1:0-2305 GCA_964636535.1 uncultured Acidobacterium sp.
ACAGCAACGTGTCCGACCCCATCTGGTCGCGGAAATACTCCGCAACCGTCAGCCCAGTCAGCGCCACCCGCAGGCGCGCACCCGGCGGCTCGGTCATCTGACCATAAATCAGCGCCGCCTTCGACTTGTTGTAGTCGTGAATATCAATCACGCCTGCTTCCTGAAACTCCAGCCACAGGTCGTTCCCCTCGCGCGTGCGCTCCCCCACCCCGGCAAAAACCGAGTAGCCGCCGTGCTTCGACGCCACATTGTTGATCAACTCCTGGATGATCACCGTCTTGCCCACACCCGCGCCGCCGAAAAGACCAATCTTCCCGCCCTTCAAAAACGGCTGGATCAGGTCGATCACCTTCACGCCCGTCTCAAACATCTCTTCCGTAATCGCCTGCTCCTCAAATGCCGGCGCCGGACGGTGAATCGGCATGTGAACCTTCGCGTTCAATGGCCCAAGCTCGTCCACCGGCTCGCCAATCACGTTCAGCACCCGGCCCAGCGTCTCGCGCCCCACCGGAACTGAAATCGGCCCGCCCAGATCGATCGCCTTCATCCCGCGCACCATCCCGTCCGTGGCTTCCATCGCCACGCACCGCACGCGCCCCTCGCCCAGATGCTGCTGCACCTCCAGCACCACGCTCATCGGATGCGGCACCTCAAACCCATCGCTCACCACCCGCAGCGCCTGGTAAATCGCCGGCATCGTCGCCTCCGGAAACTGCACGTCCACCGCCGGCCCTGAAACCTGTATCACTCTGCCCATCTTCTCTGCCATATCGATCTTCTTTCTACCCAATCGCGGCCGCGCCGCTCACAATCTCGATAATTTCCTTCGTAATCGCCGCCTGCCGAACCCGGTTCATCGTCAACGTCAGCTCGTCAATCATCTCCGACGCATTGTTCGTCGCCGCATCCATCGCCGTCATGCGCGCCGCATGTTCGGCCGCCACCGACTCCCGCATCGCGTGATACATCTGCGACGCCACATACTGCGGCAACAGGAACCGCAGCACATCCTCCGGCGACTCTTCATAAATAAAATCCACCAACTCCGTCCCAAACCTCTCGCGCTCTTCCTCAAACTGCTTCTGCGCCGCTTCGGCTTCCGTCGGATACAGGCTCAGCCCCGCCGATGTCGCCGCCAGCGCCGCCCGCTCCCGCGCTTCCTTCGTCATCTCCTCGGCAGCCGAAATCGTGTGCGCACCAATCTCCACAATCGGAAGAATCCGCTCCACCACCATCCGCTGCTGAATCACTGACTTGAATTCGTTATAGACCATGTACACCGCGTCGATCTCTTCAATCGCATACCGGTTCGCAAGATCATCCGCCAGGTCGCGCACCTCCCTGAAGTTCAGCGCTTCCAGCATCCCCGGATGGTCCCCGGTCACCTCAATGCCCGCTCTCCGCTGCCGGGCACGCCTCCGCCCCGCTCCGCCATCTTCTGACGACAACGCCACCCAGTAGCTCCGCCGGAAAAACTCCCGCGCCTTGCGCCCCACCGGCTCAATGTCTATCAGCTTGTGGTCGTTCGCGCGGATAAACTGGCTCGCCGTCCTGATCACGTTGGTATTGAACGCCCCCGCAAACCCCTTGTCCCCCGTGATCACAATCAAAGCCAGCTTCTTCTCCGGACGCTCGGCCAGCAAAGGATGACGCAGCCTCCGCGTCTCCGGATCGTACGTCTCCACCCGCCGCTTCAGCGACTCCAGCACGCTCGCCAGCATCGCCGAATATGGCCGCGACGCCGTCATCTGCTCCTGTGCGCGACGCAGCTTGGCTGCCGACACCATCTTCATCGCCTTGGTGATCTGCCGCGTATTCTTCACGCTGCGGATCCGCCGCCGTAAATCAAGAATGCTTGCCATTCCCCGCCTACCGCACCGTCTCCGGCGCCTTATTCGCCTCCGCTTCCCTTACGTCCGCTCCCTCAGCCTGCGCCGCCTTCTTCTGCACCGCGGCGTCCTCGTGTTCCTCCAGAAACATCTGCTTGTACTCGCTCAAAACATCCTTGATTCGCCCGCGCAAATCATCATCCACTGCCTTCTTGGTCGCAATATCGCCCAGCAGAGCCTGCTGCGCCGCGTCCAGGTGCCGATATAGACCCGCCTCAAATTCCTTGATCGCCTCCACCTTCAGGTCATCCAGGTAACCCTGCGTGCCCGCAAACAGGATCACCACCTGCTGCTCGGCGGAAAGCGGCTGGAACTGCGGCTGCTTCAGCAGCTCCGTCAGCCGCTGGCCCCGATTCAGCTGGTTCTGCGTCGCCTTGTCCAGGTCGCTGCCAAACTGCGCAAACGCCGCCAGGTCC
>CAZWSD010000580.1:0-2286 GCA_964636535.1 uncultured Acidobacterium sp.
GTCGGCCAGCACGGCGTCTACTGCGTCTCCAACCGCAATCCATCCAAGCCCGCGCTCGACCTCCAGACCGTCATCAGCGAAATCGAAGGCGCCAAGCACCTCATTCAATCCGTCATGGAAGAATTGCGTCTGCAGCGGGAGATGCCGACCCATCCAACCGGCGAGCCGAAATAGCCGCTCCCCACTCGCCCGTGAAGTCCTTCGCCCGCCGTACATCCACCACGCCCCACACCAGCGAGCGGTCCCGCTCCGCCTCGTTCGTCATCATTCCCGGCTCCGGCTCGCGAAAACTGCGAATCACTACCTTCGCCTCGTCGCTCGCGGCCTTCCGCACCGCGCGCGCCAGCCGTTTCGCGTACGCCGCATCGGCCCCGTCCAGAATGTTCGACAGCGCAAACCCGTCAAAACTCCCCGGTTCGCGCGCCTCCAGGTACGCCGCCGCATCTCCCAGCACAAATCGCAGCCGCGCATCTTGCGATTGAGGCAAATCGATCATTTCGCCCCGCAGCAGCGCCCTCGCATACGGGTTTGAACGGTTCGGGTGCGTCGCAAATCCACGCTCCAGCCGCGACCGCATCACTTCGCCAAAATGCGGCGGCAGACACTGCAAAAATCTTCGGGCATAGATCAGCCGCATCGCCGGACGCGACAGCAACATCGCGAAACAGCTCTTGTACATCACCGTGTCCAGGTGCACACGCCAGAAGGTCGCCTGCTCCTCCACGTCCGTCATCTCCAGAAACTCGTCCACCATCCGCCGCCGCCAGCCCACCACCGGAGCCAGTTGCCGCGCCATCTCCAGCGTCCGCTCCGCGTCGCCCCGCCGTGGCATCGCTCCATTCGTCCGTGCCAGCGCATACTGCAATTGCACAGGATTCCGGTCGCACGCCACCACCTCGTGCTCCCCGGCCAGCGCCAGCGCCGTGTTCGCTCCCGACGCAAGGCAGAACACGCGCCCCAAGCCCGCAAACGACCGGCGCTCAATCTCCGCGTCCTCCTGCATCTGCCCGTAGATTAGTCGATGCGCGTTGCCTCCGCTCTTCGCGGCACCGGAATTCCACCCCGCCCGCACCGTGACTTCGCGGCCCGATCCACCCTTCATCGCTCGCTCGCTCTTCCGCCCGTCCACCTCATCGCCGCACCAGTGGCAATGTCCCGCACACCCACACCAGCATCAGAAACACGCCGTTGCGCAGCACCATCCCCACCGGATCAATCACCAGGTGACGCGCCCATACCAGCGCGTTCGCGTTCATCATCACCAGCAGAACCGCTTCGCCCAGCGCGCACCACGCCGGATGCACGCCCGTCAACACCCACAACCCCAAAAATATCTCCACCGCGCCCACGCTCTTCAGCAGGACCAGCCCCCGCTCCCGCGAGAACCCAGGCAACTCCACCACGATCGCCAGTTGCGTCGGCATCATGCCCAGCACCTTGCACCACAGTCCCTCGTACAGCCACACCACCGCCACGCTCACGCGCATCCACAGCAGCGACGGAAATATCAGCGCCTCCACGTGACTCTTTGCTCCCCCTTCAAAATTCCTCTATCGAATGCTTCGCCGCGACGTCCATGGGGCCCGTGCGCGCATCCCTTCCGGCAGGCCTCGTCTTTTCATGGATACTACGCCACCTTGCCACGCGGCCCGCCGTCGGGCTGTGACGCCCATCACGACCGCCTCCACCGTCCAGATCTCTCCATCCTGGCCTCGCTCCCATTATCATCGTATGCGTAAGCAAAATGAGCCTTTCGCACGCCTCTGCCATCGCGCCCCCGTCGCCCGCGTGGCCATCCGGCTCTTTATTAACTTTTCGTCATCTAGGGAGACCTTCTCTATGCTTCGTCCTGCTCTCGCGCGCCTTGCCGTTCTCGTCCTCTGCGCCGCTTCGCCGCTTTGCGTGTTGGCTCAAGCCGCCAAGCCCGCCGCCAAAACCCAGCCCGTCCCAAAACAGCGCGCCGTCGTCACCCACGCCTCCGTCACCATCCACGGACAGACCATCCCCTACACCGCCACCGCCGGCACTCTCCTCATCTACAACAAGAAGCACCAGGCCACGGCCAGCGTCTTCTACATCGCCTACACCAAGGACGGCGTCAACGACCCCGCCACCCGTCCCATCACCTTCGCCTACAACGGTGGCCCCGGCTACGCCTCCGCCCTGGTTGACATCGGAGGCTTCGGCCCGCGCCGCCTCAAGTGGCCCACCCCCGCCGATCCCCAGTCCGGTATCCCGCCCTACCAGCTCGTCAATAACCAGTACAGCATCCTCAACCGCACTGAC
>CAZWSD010000581.1:0-2274 GCA_964636535.1 uncultured Acidobacterium sp.
TGAACTGGACACTGGATAATGCACCGATCGAAACACAATGGGTGATGCGGCTGGATGCGGATGAATATCTCGATGAAACCCTACTGGGCAGGTTGCCTGTAGCACTTGCGGATGCGCCGATGGAAGTCACAGGGTTCGAGGTCAAACGGCCGACGACCTTCCTCGGCAGGCGAATCCGTCACGGCGGTATGGCGCCATGGCTTTTGCGGTTCTGGCGCCGTGGTGCGGCGCGCTGCGAACAGCGATGGATGGACGAGCATATGGTGCTGCATGTCGGTTCATCGCGCCGATTATCAGGCAACATCGTAGATGACAATCTCAACAACTTGACTTGGTGGACCGAGAAACATAATCGCTATGCCAACCGTGAAGCTCTGGATATGCTTTTGTTGCCTCGCCGGCGCGCATATTCAGAGGAAGAGATGGCCAAGTTGACAGGCGAGGCCTGCATAAAGCGTTATCTCAAGGAACGGATATATGCGCGACTTCCTTTGGGCATGCGCCCTTGGCTATTTTTTGCCTTCCGAATGTTAGTCCTGGGGGGGATCCTCGACGGTTACCGTGGGATGATGTTTCATACCTTGCAAGGCCTTTGGTATCGGCAACTTGTGGATGCCAAAGTGATGCAGGTGCAATGGCTGATGCGTTACTCCAATGTATGTTTTGAAGATGCAGTCCGTGAAGTGTTAGGGATTGACCTTCACGCAGTGAACGAAATGTGACACCTGGCTCGTGAGAATCGCTGATGAAGGTGCTGCATGTGATTTCAACTCTTGCGCCACGCTCAGGTGGGCCAACGAGGATGCTGGCAGAACTCACCTCTGCGCAAGTGAATGCAGGATTAGACGTGACCATCTGCACCACTGACCGGGACAACCCAACCCGATTCAGACTTGATGCGGAAATCCTGAATGGGCTTCTTGCATCCGCAGTTGTTTTGAAGGTTTTTCCCGTGGAGTTGCCGTCGATATTGTTCTCGCTGTCCATGCGAAGGTGGCTGCGCAGCGTGATTGGTGAATGGGATATTGTTCATATCCATGGCTTGTACAGGTTTCCGCCAAGCTGCGCGGCGCGATTGGCACAACGTCATAATGTACCTTACATGGTCAGGCCACATGGTAATCTCGATCCGTTTATGTACCGGCAAAGCTCGCGCAGCGTGTGGCTGAAGCGTCTGTACGAGCGCTGGTTTGATTTGCCGAATCTGCACGCCGCGGGGGCGATCCACTACACCACGGAGGATGAGCGTCAGCGCGCCGCGTTTCTGAAACTGCGCGCGCCGTCTTTTGTCATTCCCAACGGTATTGACTGGTGGCGTTTCGAGAAGCTGCCCGCGCGTGGCGCGTTCCGGAACCGATACGGGCTGGGACAGGCGCCGTTGGTGCTGTTTTTGGGCCGCCTCAATTTCAAAAAAGGCCTGGACCTCTTGATCCCGGCGTTTGCGGCTTTGCGCCGACGGCAGCCGGCTGCGCGGCTGGTCGTCGCCGGGCCCGAGAACGACGATTATGGCCAGAAGGTGCGCGGCTGGGTGCGCGATTATGACTTGCAGGACGCGGTGCTTTTTGTCGGCCATCTGGAAGGGGAGGCCGTGACCCAAGCCTATGTGGATGCCGATATATTCGCGCTGCCTTCGTACACCGAGAACTTCGGTATGACGGTGGCAGAAGCACTTGCCTGCGGCACGCCGGCGGTGATTTCAGATCAGGTGAACATTCACACCGAAGTGGCGCAGGCTGGAGCCGGCTTGGTGACGCGCTGTGACGCTGCTGAGCTGACCGAAGCACTGGACACTTTGCTGCGCGATGCACCGCGCTGCCGGGCCATGGGAAACGCCGGCCGCCTGCTGGTGCAGCGCAAGTGGACCTGGGAAACGGTTGTCCACGACCTGCTGGGTGAATACCAGAAGGTGATTGAACGTGCGCGCGTCGCGCGCAGTCCGGCGAAGCCGGCATGATGAGGCGGCGGAAAGCGGTGTGAAGATGAAACGACTTGCCAAGCTTTTCGCCATCGTCCGCCGGCCGCGCTGGCTGGCCGCGTTACTGCGCTTCCGCGTGGCCGCGTCCGCCGAACATCTGCACGCTCTCGGTGGTCTGGGCTGCATGACCGTGGTGGATGTGGGCGCGAACAAGGGGCAGTTTTCGCTCTTGGCCCGCCGCCTGTTTCCCCAAGCGCGCATCGTCGCGTTTGAACCGCTGCCCGGGCCGGCGGCAAAATTTCGTCGGGTATTCGGGGGGGATTCACAAGTCCGGCTGCACGAAACAGCCATCGGCTCCG
>CAZWSD010000582.1:0-2254 GCA_964636535.1 uncultured Acidobacterium sp.
TTTGATGAAGCGCGGAGCACCCTATCGAGAAGACCCTCCGGCTTCTGTGTCGGAAACGCGAGACCTTCATCAGACCAGGACACGACAGGTTGCACGTCCTTATCGGTCCATAGGTCCTGGGTGACCATACCTTCCATTTCATCCAAATATCTCTTGTATCTGGGATAGCCGTTCTCAGTGAAAAAGATGCGTCCGGATGCCACGTACTCGTCGATCTTCTCTTGTGAGAAGCGCCAATGCGAACCCGCCGGGGGTTCGCGCATTTGCCCTCGGAAGCGTCGTGCGGGACCTGGGCCTGCCGCAGCCACATCCCCTGAGGCATAGCGACGGCCGCCAGGATCGGAATACCGATAATATTTATCGACGTACTCCTGCTCATATGGCTGGTAAACCTTATTCCATGTCCAAGACGACGACTTTGTATAGGTCAGTATCGTCTCATAAATACGTCCGCATTTTTTCGCGTCGCTGTGTGCCGTAGTTCGCTTCCAGGCGATCTGATTCAAGGCTTTATCCGCCCCAAACACTTCATCAAGAAGCAGCTGCACATGGTGGGCAATAGCGTTGCCTAGATGCACGTATATCGTGCCGTCAGGCGCCAGCAGACCGTGGATCAAGAGAAGGCGTTCGTAGAGCATCGCAACATAGGAGTCCACTCCGCGACCCCATGTGTCGCGATAAGCGATATCCTCTATGACGTTCGGCTCTTTCTTCAAGAATTCTCCCTCCCCAATTTCCAGCTCCAGGGAGAAATCCGCCCCCACATCGAACGGTGGATCGATGTAGACGAGCTTGAGGCCGCCGGCGGCCTCGATCTCGCGACGGAGCGGGCCGTTTTTCAGGGACGCTAAGACGAGCTTGTTGTCGCCCCAGATCAGCTTGTTGGTCCATCCGGATGTCTGGCGGCCCGTGCCCTGGTCGAAGGCGAACAGGTCCGTGGTCCCGGCTTGCGTGCCGGCGCGCGGTTCGTCGATTTGCTCGATCGACTGGAAGGGAAGGACGACGTTCGTGACTTCGTGCGTCTTGCCGGGCCAGATCAGCTCGGCCTCGTGCGGCTGGTCGAACAGGACGGCCTTGTAGCGCGGCGGCAGCGGCTGCCCCGCGTCGATCATCGCCTTGAGCTGTTCCTTCTCGCGATCTGTCAGACTCATCCGTTCCCCGCCTTTTCCGTCCGCCGGCGAACCGGCAGCCGTTGCCCTTCATTGTCCGGCGCGTTGCGCGCCAGGAATTCGATCACGGCCCGCCGTACCATCCACGACACCGCAGCTCCGTTGCTGCGCGCCAGCTCATCGAGCGCGGCGTGCTGTTCATCCGTCAGCGCGACGGAAACACGATGCGGAAGCTGGCGGCCTTTCGGGCGCGGCATGACCTCAACCTTTCTGCGCCGTATTATGCAGCACAAAACCTCACAGAACAACTACAGGCTGGGCAGAGTGGCGCCCCCCTTCGGGCCTGGCTCTGGGCGTCCGCCTCGAACCTCGAAGACGGGTTTCGGCCCGCCAAAATCCATGGGCGGGTGGCGATCTCGCGCGAAGAGCCTTCTGGCTGCGAGCGTTGCCTGGGCCGGCGTCGGCCGCCGGCATGGCAACCATGGCTAGGTCTGACGTCGCGAGGCCGATAGTGGTTGTCACCCGGCCTGCAACGATCAAACCGCGACGGTTAATCGGTGCGCGTCAACTTCGCCTGCCTCGTCGGCCACGCCGTCCCATCTTGCGACTCCTGCGGCAGATCCACGTCTTTCCACCTATGCCCCGGCAACAAGCGATGTCAGTTCGGGCAGGCCGATAACCTCGACCCCGTTGGCCTTCGGATAACGCTCTTTCCCCGAATATACGACGAAGCACCGCTCCGGCTTGAGATCCTCGCGTGCATGATGAAATCCCTTTTCCAGCTTTGGCGCGAGCCCGCGCTTGACTTCCACCGCCCACAGCTTCCCACCGGGCATTTCGAGAACCAGGTCGATTTCGGCGCCGGCGGATGTGCGATAGAAATTTGCATTCACCCGGTCCGGCGCCGCGCTGAGCAGGTTTTCCAGCACGAAGCCTTCCCAGCTGCCGCCTGCAACCGGATGGCCCAGCACCGCGTCGCGGTTATCGAGGCCGAGCAGGGTATGGACGATGCCGCTGTCGCGCACATAGACCTTTGGCGATTTGACGAGGCGCTTGCCGACATTGGCGTGGAACGGCGGCAGGCGGCGCACTAGGGAACCTCTGATCAATTCCCTCTCGACGCGATATCGGAACGTCCGATAGAA
>CAZWSD010000583.1:0-2245 GCA_964636535.1 uncultured Acidobacterium sp.
CGCAGCCAGACCACCCGGCCGCTTCCGTGAGGGAGTTTGTCTCCGGCGCGTACAGGCAGCGCAATCGCATCCGTCCTCTGGCTCAAATCGAGCGAGGTTATTGGCCCGGCCGAACCGATGCCGACAAGGCCCGATGAAATCGTTGGCGTGGTCGTGTCGCAGATGAGGATGTTGCCGTCATTACTGCACAATTGCCCACTGGTCGGGAGGCCAATGGTCACAGCGACGCGGTTCCAGACCACTACGTGCGCCACCGCCGGAGCGGCTATCAGAACAAGGCAACAGAAAACGGCCCTGCTCGCGCATCTGCCGTATTGTCGCGCTGCCTGCCGTTGTCGATGAGTACCGCGCATGAAATCACAAGTGATGGATTAGATAGTTAGAAACCGCCGCCAATAGGTAACCGGAGGCGGCGCGGCTGTTGAGGGGAGCTAATCGCATATTTCCGCATAGCCGTTCGTCGGATTGTACCGTATCTGACCCAGCTTGGCCGTGGTGCAAGCCTCGTTCCCTGCTCCCGCTCGCTTGGCGGTGCCAGCAGCGTCTTTCGTAGCGCCTGCGGCGGGGGGCGTGGTGCCGATGTCCGCCTCACCACTGGGATTTACGGCGACAGGCGCGGCGGCGGGCGGGGCCGGGCTGGTGTCGGTGCGCTTCGATGAGATCCCGGCGAACGCCGCGGCGCTCATCAGTGCCATGCAACAGAAAACGGCGGCGGCGAAGGGCGGACCCGGAAGGACAGGTCGGGACGACTTTAGAAAGAGAAAGCGAAATCTACCCATACCGACCCGTTTTCCACGTCAAAAGGAAAGCCCCAGAGAGCTATCCCTCTGGTGGGCACGGGAGTTTGTAAATCGCGATTAGACGACTGCGACGGCCTTTGGCCGTGAGGCTTGGACATCCAGAATCCATGCGAAAACAGATTCCGCCGCCGCCTCCCGGCCCATTTGGGTCGTAAGGCAGCGTGTGTTTCGGCAACGCTATTACCGCTAATCGAGAAGGTTACAACACCCCCGAAGGCGATTCTCATCCGCCTTCCGCAATGACTATGGAGAAAAGAGGCGATTGGGTCAAGATAGAATCGAGCATGGATCCAACTGGCATCAGAGGGGATGGCCAACGCGTCTGGGCGGAGCCGGTGCGCGCTCAAGCAGGGCGCGGGTTCCCATTTGCGCCTACAGCCCGGTCCGAACAGCACGCGGCCCTGTGAGCCGTCTCAACAGCCTGATCCGTCCATAACCCGGATTTCCTCTCCCGAGAGCCCCCCCCATCCCGTCCTTCCTGCGGCCAGAAAGCACCTCCCTCGGCGCACACGCCGCAAGTGCCGCAAGCGGCACTCCTTCTCTGCGTTTCGGTCGCGCGCGATGCGTCTCGCCTCCTTCGGCGCAGGGCCTCCGCATGAAGGCCGCGATGAGCGCGGTCGCAGACGAGGGAGGAAATCATGCGGGTATGGACTTCAATCGAACTGTTTCGCCTGACACGCGCCGAGCTGTTCGGGCTTTATCGGGACATCGCAAACGCCGTCGCGGCAATGCCGGACGGCGATCCGGAACGCCCTGTCGCTCTCGCCAACCTGCAGAACATCCGCATGGTTCTGGCGCGGCCTCACCCCGCTCCCCGGTGAACCGGGGGGCGAATTCGTCGCCGGCGTCCATCTATTCGAGGCTCGTGACCGCCGGCGCGGTGAGGGTGGCGACGATCGGGCCAAGATAGCCAAAGCGCCCGGTGTTTTTGTTGATGTGTCACGGCTGAGATTCAGGCTGCTGGCCGGGCGAAGGAACGAAGGCGGCCTGGAGCCTTCCCAGGATGCGCGAGCCTCGCCTATACTACCACAGAGTAGCGAAAACGGTGGGCGGGTGCGCCGCCCGTGCCAGGGGAACGTCGGATCATGCAGAAGCAGGGATTGGCTGCGCTTGCAGCCTATCGGCCCATCCTGATCGCCGCGATGGCCGGTTGGGCGCTCGACGCGTTCGACTTTACCCTGCTTCTCTTCCTGATCCCGCATCTCAAAAGCGTCTTCGCGGTCGGCTTGCCAGCCATGGCCTTCGTGGTTACCGCAACTGGCCTGGCCAAGGTCGTTGGGACCATCGGCTGGGGTGTTGCCGCCGACCGTGTAGGTCGGAAGCTGCCGTTCGTCCTCTCGATTCTGTGGTTCTCCCTGTTCTGCGGGCTGAGCGGGTTGGCCTGGAGCTACACGTCACTGCTGATGTTCCGCATCCTTTTCGGCCTAGGCTTCGGTGGGGAGAGG
>CAZWSD010000584.1:0-2231 GCA_964636535.1 uncultured Acidobacterium sp.
ACTTCTCAAAGCATGCGAGCCAACTGACGCTGCCGGAGGCGGCGACGCTGGCGGCTCTGCCGAAGGGGCCGGTGGAATACTCACCGGTGCTCCATCGGCGGCGGGCGCTGGGGCGGCGGAACCTGGTGATCGGTGCGTTACTGAAGGATGGCAAGATCAGCGAAGCGGAGGCGGATGCGGCTCGCAAGGCACCGCTCGGGCTTCGGCTGGAGCCGAGGGAGGATTCGGCGGCTCCATGGTTCGTGGAGGCGGTGCGGGAGGAACTGGATCGCCGGATTGGTTCGCGACGAGTGCGGGAGGCGGGGTTGAAGGTGTACACGACGCTCGACTTGCGGCTGCAGAGGGCTGCGAATGAGGCGGTGTGGCGAGGACTGGAGGCCTACGAGCAGAGGCATGGATGGCGTGGGCATTTGCTGAATGTGCAGGACGCCGGGATGAGCCTGACCGGTTTCCGGCATCCGGACTGGTCGAGGGCGGTGGCGCCCGGCGCGTGGATGCATGCCGAGGTGATGCTGGTTGAGCCGGGGCGAGTGACGGCCCGGATTGGGGCCCGGCGGTTGGTGCTGAAGCCAGCGGACTGGAAGTGGACTGGGTTCAGGGATGCGCGGCGGTTTCTGCGGGTGGGAGACATTATTTACGTGCATTTGACGGGGGATGAGGGAACCGTGCTGAGCGGTGAACTGGCTGAGGATACAGGCGTTCAGGCGGCGCTGGTGGCGATCGATAACGCGACGGGCGGGGTGCTGGCGATGGTTGGGGGACGGGATTACAACCTGTCGCAGTTCAACCGGGCGACGCAGGCGCAGCGGCAGACGGGGTCGTCGTTCAAGGCTTATGTTTACACGGCGGCGGTTCAGGACGGGATACTGCCGGAGGATCGAGTGCTGGATACGCCGGTGTCATATGGGTCGTATGTGCCTCATGATTATGACCATCGGTTCGAAGGCAGCATCACGGTGATGCAGGCGTTTGCGGATTCGAGAAACATCCCGGCGTTGAGGTTGGCTGACCGGGTGGGGATTGCGAAGGTGATCGCGCTGGCGCACCGGTTTGGAGTGAAGGGCCCGATACCGCCGGTTCTGCCGATTGCGCTGGGGGCCGTGGGCGTGAGTCTGGAAGAGCAGGTTTCGGCCTACTCGGTGTTTCCGGATGACGGGGTGAGGATTGCGCCTCATTTGATCCGGAGCGTGATGACGGCGGATGGGTTTCCGCTGTATCAGTCCGATCCCAAGGTGAGGGAGGTGATTTCGCCCGGGACGGCCCGGACGATGATGACGATGTTCGAGGATGTGATGGAGCATGGGACGGGCGCCGTGGCTGCCACGGTGTTGCATCATCGGCTGGGCGGGAAGACGGGGACGACGAACAACTTCACGGATGCGTGGTTTGTGGGGTTTTCGGCGTCGGTGACGAGCGGGGTGTGGGTGGGCTACGACAGCAGCCGGTCGCTGGGTGACGGGGAGACGGGCGCACAGGCGGCGCTGCCGATCTGGACGGAGTTCATGAAGGCGGCGATTGCCGGCGATCCGAACGACTCATTTCCGGGGCAGGCGCCGATGGGTGGGTCGAGGCTTGCGAAGACGGCGGTCAGGGCTCGTCGGGTGCAATGAGGGGCGGCCGGCGGGTGCCCTGAATCCGGCGGCGTGCTGGTGAATCCAAAGAGAGCGATGAAACGAGTGATTCTGTATAGCCAGCCTGGGTGCCCGCCGTGCTTTGCGGCGAAGGCGTTTCTGCAGTCGCGCAACGTGCCGTTTGAGTACAAGGACGTGCAGGCCGATCCCGCGGCGCTGGAAGAACTGCTGGCGTTGGACAGCCGGTCAACACCGACGCTGGTGGTGGACGAGGTAGTGATGATCGGATTCGATCCCGAGCGGCTGGCGGCCCTGCTGGAGGGCTGAGCCGCGACCTGGGAGCTTGAGACGCAGGCGCCTTACGCGCGAAGTGCACGGAGAGGCTTACAAGTTGTTTAAAATCAATAGCTTGACTCTCGACTGGAAAAATTCTGACGACTCCCATGGTTTTTGCGGGTAAGTTGTTGATTTTATTGCAAGGTGTACCCGTTATTGATCTATAACTCCCTGGTGTTTTTGTGGGGATCTTGTTGATTTTAAAAAACAGACCGGGGTTTTTGCAGTCAGCGGGCGTGGGCATCCGGGCAATGTCGGCTTCGCCGCGAGGGCGTGCTGGCCCTTGTTCTCGATCCGCTCGCCCCCCGTTGCAGAGTCAGATAT
>CAZWSD010000585.1:0-2224 GCA_964636535.1 uncultured Acidobacterium sp.
CCAGCGCTTTGCTGGTGGCGTTTTGCATTGGACTAACTGTACTCCAACGACCTAGTTGGCGGGATAAAGCAGATACGGCTTTCTGCGTTGCATGAATGCCTGAATGCCTTTGGTCCAGGAAGCAGCAATGGTTTGCGGGTCCACGTGATTTTCCAGCGCCGTGAGGGTCGCCTTGTTATCCAGCAGATGCTCAATTTCCTGCAGATGATATTGCTTGGGATACAACTTATAGAGCATCGAAGCAATCTCAATGCCGACTTCCGGAGAATTCAGCTGGTTGCGGTGAAGTATGACGAATCCCACGCCCTGGCAAAGCTCGCCCCCGTAGGGATACGGCGCTTTCGGGGTGAATTCAACCGGCACAAAGCGAATGCCCGGAATCATGCGCTTGTTCAGCGCGCTTGCAAGCTGCGTTGCGTTGATCCATGGCGCTCCGATCCAGTCAAACGGTGTATCCGTGCCGCGACCTACGGAAATATTTGATGACTCGATCATTCCGATGCCGGGATACATCGTGGTTTCGTCAAGATTGCGGAGATTGGGCGAGGGATCGACCCAGAGCAGGGAAGTGGAGTCATACCAGTCCCCGCGCTGCCAGCCCTTGATTGGAACCACCATGAGCGGCGCACCGATATGTCCTACTCCGTTGAAGTAACGAGCTACTTCTCCCAGCGTCAATCCATTCCGCACAGGCATCGGCATAAACCCGGTGTAGGTGGAAGTACCGGGATCGGATACCGGCCCCTGCACAAAGGATCCGGTGATCGGATCGGGACGGTCGAGGATGATCACCTCCGTGCCGGTGTGGGCGGCAGCCTTTAGCAGATAGGCGACCGCGGTTTCATATGTAAAAAAGCGGACCCCTACATCGCGCAGGTCAACGACAACGGCATCCAGGTTTTTCAGCTGGGAGATGGAGGGATGGCGTTGCGCCGATGTTGCGCCGTAAAGGCTGACGACTGGCAATCCGGTGGCAGCGTCAATGCCGTTCGGGATGTGTGTCGTGTCCATCATCCCGGTGATGCCGCCTTCCGGTGTGAAGATCGTGGTCAGCTTCAGCCCCGGAACCTTGGCCTCGGCGTCATGGAACAGGACATCGATGTCGCGCCTGCCGCGGCTGTCGACCGCGGTGTCGTTGGTCAGGATGCCTACGCTCAGGTGTCCTCCGTGCTTCTTTGCGAGCGCGGCCAGCGGAGCGAAATCTTCCTGTTCCAGAACGTCGATACCGGTTTCCACCTTGCCGTTCCGCGCTTCATAGCGGCGCATGCCTGTCAGCGATTCGTTGTATCCGGTCAGGCGCGCGATCTCCTTGCCCCGTTCCGGAATTTGAATGTTGAGCGCCTCGGCGGCGGCGTTTGCGATCTTGCCTTCCAGCGGAATCGTATTCGGGAAACGGTCAGGATAGTTGCGATTGCTCAGAAAGATGACGTAGCTGTCGCTCCAGGGATCGATCCAGAGATCGGTGCCCGTCCAGCCCGTATGCCCAAAGCCTCCTACCGGAAACAGCTCTCCGCGATTGCCGGAATAAGGACTTTCAATATCCCAGCCGAGGCCGCGCAATGCCACTCCAGTGGCCGGGTTCTGCGGCGTCGTCATCTTTTCCGCCGTGATCCGGTTGAGGGGGAACTTACTCGGCTTGCCCGCCAGCAGGTTCAGCAGATTCTGGGCGAAGATGGAGATGTCGGGCGCATTGCTGAACAGACCCGCGTGCCCGGCCACGCCGCCCATGCGCCGTGAAGTGGGATCGTTCACCACGCCCCACAGCATGTGATGATGGCTGTCGTATTGCGTGGGTGCAATATCAGGACGCCAGGAGGCCGGCGGCAAAAAACGCGTGTGTTTCATCCCCATTGGGCCAAAAACATACTTCTGCACGTATACGTTCAACGGCATGCCGGTGAGCTTCTCAATCAGCGCCTGCATCACGATGAAATTGATGTCGCTGTAACGGAAACGAATCCCCGGGGGAGTAACGGGCTTGACGGCAAACGCCATCTTGAATGCCGTCTGCTTGCCGTGCCAGGGCTTCTTCAAGCTCAGGTCGGGCGGCAGGCCGGAGTAATGCGTCATCAGCTGGCGGATGGTGATGGATTTTTTGCCATTGGCCGCGAATGCCGGCAGATATTTCGAGACCGGATCGTTCAGCCGGAAGCGGCCTTCCTGGTAGAGTTGCATGGCGGCCGTGGTGGTCGCCATCACCTTGGTGATCGACGCCATGTCGAAG
>CAZWSD010000586.1:0-2212 GCA_964636535.1 uncultured Acidobacterium sp.
CTCTATGGCCGCTTTGATTTCGGGCTTCATTAAGAGTTGTCATCGGGCGCAACCGCCATGAAGCGCGTTCCCGCATGGACAGAAATCTCCTCCTGATCGCCGATGATCTGGTCCCGCCCATTTGGGCGCTCCTCGGTAAGGATGAAGTCCGATTTAATGCTCACACCCTGAGCAATGGCGGCCTGCTTGATTTGCAGACCCGTGCTCCGGTGCGGCACGCTCACCGGTTGTTCATTCAAGAATATTTCGACCAAATGGGGAACAAGCGACGGTGCTGCTGCACTGGTCGCAGTATCAAAGTGATCCATGAAAACTCCTTCTGCCCCGTTGCTAGAGCCACGTGAAGTTGCTAGACTCAAACGTATCAGGATAGAACATAAATTGCAAGAGTCGAATTGGAGGTGACTTTGCTCGCACGCATACCCGGCAAAGCGGCAGTGTTCGACGGCCCAGGCTTTTACGAAGCGATTGAAGCAACCCGCCAAGGCCGCAGTCTCACGTGGCGGCAGGTCGCGGTTCAGGCCGGCGTGAGCGCTTCCACGCTAACCAGGATGTCGCAGGGGAAAAGGCCCGATGTCGATAGCCTGGCGGCGCTGGCCGCCTGGGCAGGGCTTGACCCGAAGTCGTTTATGACCGTGCACCGTGGCGCGAAGTCGAGCCCCGAGCCATTGGCTATGATCTCCACCTACCTGCGAAGCGACCCTCGTCTGTCAAAAGAGGCTGCGGCAGCATTGGATGCAGTCATCAGAGCGGCCTACGCCCGGCTGCGAAGGGGCTGATGATGCACCGCGGATTCAAATCCGAGGCCAACGCAATTGCGCGGGAGCTTCGCGCTGAACTGGGCATTGCCGCTACCGCCCCACTGGACGCCTTCGCGCTCGCAAAATTCTTGGAGATACGGCTCGTCCCACTCAGCAGCCTCCAAAAGGACGTACCTGAGGCGGTGAAATTGTTCTCTGCCTCGGAGGCGGGGGCGTTTTCTGCCGCGACGATATTTTCTGGCTGCCGCCGAATGATCGTGTATAACGATGCGCATTCCCCTGGCCGCCAATCGAGCGATCTCGCGCATGAACTTGCCCACGCGCTGCTGCATCACCCGCCGGAGCCCGCCTTCGGCTCGGACGGTGAGCGCAATTGGGATTCAGGATTGGAAGCCGAGGCCGATTGGCTTGCCGGTGCGCTGCTCATTTCCGACGAGGCGGCGATCGACATCGTTCAGCGCGGTTTATCTCTTCGCGATGCGGCACAGGAATATTCGACTTCTGTGCTCATGGTGAAATTCCGCATCAACGTTACGGGAGCGCGGATCCGAGTTGCCAGAATGTCCCGCTGGCGGATGTAGTCGTGGACGGGCGAACGGCCGGAATTGGAGGATCGAGCGCATGCAAAGAAATCTGGATCTCATCCGGCGACTCCTGCTATGGGCCGAGGAGTTGCCGCCCGAGGGCCGGAGCGGCGGAGAATTCAAATCGGAGGGCTACAGCGACGCTGAGATCCTGGAGCACGTTCGTCTCGCACAGGAGGCAGGCTGGCTTGACGCCAAATTTGTGGGTCGGGAACTCTGTCACGTGCATCGCCTCACGTGGGGAGGCCACGAATTCCTCGATACAGCCCGCAAGGACGTCTTTTGGCGGAAGTGGAAAGGGGTGCTGGCGGAAGCGGCGCTGCCAGTTTCAGTCGAGGTGCTGAAGGCAGCCCTGCCTGAGGTCGTCAAACGTGCGTTCAGCGCCCTTTAGCCACTTCGGCTAGGTTTGGCTTCGATGCAGAAAACATGGGTCAAATAAGGGTCATGGTCGCCAGAACCTCCGGTGTTCATGCGTTTCCGTGAGAGGTCATCCGCGCCGCTATATCATTGAAATTACGGCGTCTCACGGGACTGTTAACCGGAGGGTTGTAGGTTCGAGTCCTACCTGAGGAGCCAACCCCCCTTTTCCTCCCACTGCCCTTCGACTTGCCCGTCCCGGCGCCTTCGCGTCGCCCGCGTACGCAGGGCGATACGAATCGGAATGCTCCCTGGCCCGTTGCCCCGCTTTGCCGCCAGCGCATTAGTGCGCCGGACCGACGAGCGCGGTGGGCATGACGCCGAGCGGAGGTGCGGTGCGGACGCGGGCCCAGCCCAATCGAAGCCACGCGCGATAACCGCTATCCGCCGCAAAGGCGACGTAATCGCCGCCGCAGATTCGCCGCGGAGCGCGGGCAACGGGGAGGTAAT
>CAZWSD010000587.1:0-2201 GCA_964636535.1 uncultured Acidobacterium sp.
CATAGATTCTGAGCTTTCCCGGTTTGTCACCTGCTCATTCACCCGATTGCCCTGGGTGGTGATGTGCCAATGAGGCATGAACGTGCACCTCTTGGCGGTTTCGGGGGGCGGTCCCAGAATAAGTCATGCGAATCGGCTGTGCTCATGTCTCGACCAGCGACGAGACCCTCGCCCTACAGCGCAACGCGCTGATGGCGTCCGGGTGCGGGAGGCTGTTCACTGACCAGGCTCCGCGACTGGGGGCCGCAACGCCTCGCCCACTCCCAACCGCCTGGGATACGCCAATAGCCTGATCGACCAGGGAGAATGCCTACGTGCCGCCGGCGGTATGCTCCATGTCCATTGCTTGACGCTCTACCGGCAGCGGCCGAGCGGCCATTGAGCACGGTGCCGTGATCCGCCTTGACCGGGCGTAGTTGGAAGTGTATGTTCTCTCTATGTTCCCGGGGTCGCCTCCGACCGAAACATCACCAAAGAAAGTACGAGAACCCCCATGGCCAAGGCGAAGAAAGCAGAGCGAGGGTCGCCACCCGCCCCGGCCGGCACTACGAAGGCCGCCCAATCCAACGGCGGGCGCTTCATGGCCCTAAGCCACGACAAGCTCCGTGGCGGCTATTATACCCCCGCCAGGGTTGCTGCATGGCTGTGCGCGTGGGCTATCCGTTCGCGGCAGGATCGTGTCCTGGAACCGAGTTGCGGTGACGGTGCATTTCTTGCAGCAGCAGTAGCTCGCTTCACAGAGCTGGGCATCAGCGGCGCAATGATAGCCAAGCGCCTCGTCGGCATCGAGATCATCGCCGGCGAAGCGGAAACTGCGCGGAGCAAACTGCGCAGTCAGCTGGGTTTGTGCGCTGGTGATGTGGTGCAGACTGCCGATTTCTTCGGATGGCAGCAGAAAAGCGGGTTGCTCGCCTTTGATGTCGTCGTCGGCAATCCTCCCTTCATCCGCTATCAAACCTTCCCTGAACCGCATCGTACCCGGGCCATGTCCATGATGACCGAGGCGGGGCTTTCTCCTAATCGGCTCACCAACATCTGGGTTCCTTTCGTCGTGGCTGCCGCCGTTAGCCTGCGACCCGGCGGCCGGCTTGCTCTAGTCCTGCCGGCGGAACTGCTCCAGGTAACCTACGCTGCACAGCTTCGATCCTTTCTCACGGACCATTTCGCTACTATCGATATCGTCGCCTGCAATGAATTGTTCTTTGAGAAAGCCGAGCAAGAGGTAGTTCTGCTCTTAGCTGATGGTGCGCTGGCAACGGCATCCAAGACCAATGCCTGCCGCGTAACGCTGACCGAGACGGACACGCGCGCCGAGATCACCGAGCGGGCTCCGTCCGTCGTGCTCGCAGACGCTCAGCCGAAGACGATCCGACATGACCATGAGAAGTGGCTAAAGTACTTCCTTACCGAGCGCGAGATCACCTTCATGCGCAGCCTGCGCGACGCGGATATCACCACAAACCTATCGAACCACGCGGAAATTGATGTCGGCGTGGTAACGGGAAAGAATGAGTTTTTTGTATTAACCGGCGATCAGGTCGTCGAGTTTGGGCTGGAGAACTATACGATTCCTTTGGTGTCACGATCCGCGCAGCTTAGGGGCGCGAAAATCGGTAAGTCTGATTGGGCGGCCCTGGCCGCAGCCGGAGATCGCGTTCACTTGCTGCACCTGACCTCCCATAACAGTTCCGAACTGTCTGCCTCACTGGCCCACTATATTCGCGCCGGTGAAGGCAATGAGGTTCATAAGGGCTACAAGTGCTCCATCCGCGCGCCCTGGTATGCAGTGCCGTCGGTCTGGACGCCGGATGGCTTTGCCTTCCGCCAGATTTACGACTTCCCCCGCATGGTGCTGAATCAGGCCGGCGCGACCTCGACCGACACCATTCACCGACTGACGTGCAAAACGGCAAAGCCGGAGCGCGTCATTGCCAACACCTACACTTGGCTGACCGCGGCCTCGGCCGAGATCGAGGGGCGCAGCTACGGCGGCGGCGTTCTTGAGCTAGAGCCGACGGAAGCTGAGCGTCTATTGATGCCGGCGCAGCTCAATGGCGCGATGCCGCTGGCAGATTGCGACCGCCTGACCCGTGCCGGCCGCCTGGACGATGTGCTGGAGGAGAATGCGCGTGTCGTTCTCATGCAGCATATGGGCTTATCCAAGAGTGACTGCCACCTTCTGCGCACTATTTGGACTAAGA
>CAZWSD010000588.1:0-2192 GCA_964636535.1 uncultured Acidobacterium sp.
ATCTCGATGCGCTCGATCTTTTCGAGCTCCTTGATGCGGCTCTGGACCTGCTTCGACTTGGTCGCCTTATAGCGGAAGCGGTTGATGAAGGCCTCAAGATGCTCGATCTGGTCGCGCTGGTTGCGATAAGCGGCCTCAAGCTGGGCGCGGCGTTCAGTCTTCTGCTGGAGGTATTTTTCGTAGTTGCCGTGGTAGGTGTGCAGGCGCTTGTTCCATACCTCGATGACCTTGTTGACGGTGACGTCAAGGAAGTAGCGGTCATGGGAGATGAGAATGTAACCGTTTGGGTAGCTTTTGAGGTAATTCTCAAGCCAGTTGCGGGTTTCAAGGTCGAGGTGGTTGGTCGGCTCGTCGAGCAGCAGCAGATCGGGCCGTGCCAGCAGCAGTTTGGCGAGGGCGATGCGCATCTGCCAGCCGCCGGAGAATTCCTGCGTCTGGCGCTCCCAGTCGGTTTTGGAGAAGCCGAGGCCAGTGAGGACGGTGCCGACCTGAGCGTCGAGCGCGTAGCCGTCGAGGGCGCGGAGGCGGCCCTCGATGTGGGAGAAGCGGTCGGCGGCGGCGGCGTATTCCGGGCTTTCGTGGTGCAGGTCGGCGAGCTGGTGCGAGATCTGCTCGAACTCGGCTTCCATGCCGCGCAGCTCGTCAAATACTGACAGGCATTCCTCAAAGACGGAGCGGCCGCTGAGGGCGAGTCCGTCCTGCGGGAGGTAGCCGATGGTCATGTTTTTGGCGCGCTGCACGGTGCCGTAGTCGAGGCCGTCGAGGCCGGCGAGAATCTTCATGAGCGTGGATTTGCCGGTGCCGTTGGCGCCGACGAGTGCGGTGCGCTCGTCGGGCGTGATGAGCCAATTGGCGTGTTCGAAGAGGAGTTTGGGGCCGAATCGTTTGCCGGCGTCGGCGAGTTGCAGCATAGGGGTATTTTATCGGGCGGGGCATGGACGAAAGACCGGAGGCATGGAACAGAGGCATTCTGAGAGCAGGGCGGGAGGACGAAACCATGCCCATCATTGCAGGTTAAGGCTGTCGAAGGAGCGATTCATGCTGACCAGAAGCGCAAGCTGATTGCGAAGCCGAGCGATGCGATGGAGGGGAGTATCCAGGGCTGAGGGAGGTCACCTTTATCACGGAGGAGGAAGTGAAACAGGGAGATTGGGACATCGGAGGCGAGTCGATTAGCGCCGCCAAGGTGGAAGGGCACGCAAAGGAGAACAGGGAAAAATCCTGAGCGCAAGGCGGCCGAGCTGCGTGCAGAATGCGGCTAGAAGTGTATTAGGGCTTGTTAACCATACCCGTCGTGTTAACAGGCCCTAATTTTCCGCCTCCGCAATCGCTTTGGCGTTGCCAAAGAGCGTTTCGGCGTCGAGTGGGGGGATGGCTCCGCGCTGGGAGGCGACCCACGTTCCCCAGCGGTTGCCGGCTTCGTTGAGGACGGCGAGCGGTGCTCCGTCGAGGTAGTAGTGGACGAGCGCGCCGGTGAAGGCGTCGCCTGCGCCGACGGTGTCGGCGACGGTTCCGGCGATGCCGTGGTGATGATGCGAAGTGTGCCGGTTGACGAGCAGGCTGCCGGAGCCGCCCAGCGTGATGCAGACCATCTTCAGCGAAGGGAATTGGCGCAGCAGGCAATGGGCGATCTGGGGGAGGGTGAGTTTCTCGGTGTCCGGGCGAATTCTGCCGCGGGATGCGGGTCGCAGCAACTGGAGGATGCGCAGGGCCTCGGCCTGATTCATTTTGAGCAGCGTGGCGGTGGCGAGGGAGTCGCGCAGGATGGCGGGGTCAATCATCGTCTGACGGAGGTTGAGGTCGAAGACGCGGAGGCAGTCCGGCCGGGTAGCGGCGAGAAAGGCATGGATGGATTTGCGGGCGCGGGGGTTGCGCTGGGCGAGCGTGCCGAAGCAGACGGCGTCGGTGGTGGCGGCGAGGTCGCGCCAATGGGGGCTGAAGTCGAGGAAGTCCCAGGCGGAGGGCGAGGGAAACTCGTAATGGGGATCTTTGTTTGCGTCAAAGATGACGCGGGCCTGGCCGGTGGGATGCTCGGCGTCGGCCTGGAGGTAGTTGAGGTCGAGCGGGAGGCCGGCGAGGACGTCGAGCGCCTGCTTTCCGGGCTCGTCCACGCCGAGGCGGCTGGCGAGGATGCCGTGGTCGCCGAGGCGGGCGGCCATGACGGCGAAGTTGGCGGGCGCGCCGCCGAGTCG
>CAZWSD010000589.1:0-2192 GCA_964636535.1 uncultured Acidobacterium sp.
AATTGAAGGGGTCCATCGGATTGAGATAGACGAGCTGCGTGTTCAGATGATGCGCGTTCAGGGCCTTGGTGATGGGCTCAATCATGAACGCGGCAATGCGCTGGTGAAAACCATACGCGACGAAAAAGCCAACGCCGATGGAGAGCAGAGAATAGACAAGGCGCTTTCGTAGCTCCTGCAGATGCTCCAGCAAGCTCATGCCGGGCAGGTCGGCCCGGTCGCCCACAGCGGTGCGGGCCCGGTCCAGCAGATCAACCATGGGTGACATCCGCTACCGCGGGTGCAGCATAGGGAACGGCAGGTTCGTGTGCGGGAATTGGCGTCGCCGTTGTCGTAGTACTCGCATCGACTAAGTTGGAGGATGGTCCGGCGCTCGTGCGGTGTCCGGACGGATCCGTTGCTGCCGGAGTGATCGCGCCGAGGTCCGAGGTTGCATACGGAGGCGTAGTGCGCGGCTCCGCGCCTACAGCGGGTGTGATCGATGGCGAGGCGGTTGTGTTGTCCGCTGCAACCTCGTCGTGCTGGGTGTCATCAATGGCTTCCGGCTCGGCCAGTTTGCGATTTTGAGCGTTCAGTTCGTAAGCGTCCAGAGTGTCAATGTTCGGATACTGCCCGACGGGAAGCGTCTCTTCCGGGTAGGGAAGAGCAGGCGAAGCGGAATCCGCTACATCGGTTGGCGGCAAGGCAGATGATGAGGTCGAACTGGACGATTCCAGTTCTTTGCTGGGCGGGGCAATCGTCTGGCGGTCCGTCAATTCGGCCTGGCGCAGCTCTTCTTCAATTTGAAACTTGAATTCGTTGCTGGCGCGTCGAAATTCTCCTACCAATTTGCCCAGTTGCCGCACAATCTCAGGCAATTTCTTGGGCCCAAAAATGATCAGGGCCAACACGAAGATAAAGACTGTATCGGGCAGACTCATCGAGTTCCATCATACTGAAGTGGCACACGGCCGAACAAACCTACCCAGGTGGAACGGATACACGTTCAAATTGGATGTGATTTGTCCGAAAACGCCGATTCCAAAACCTAGCCGGGATAGGCCCCCGTGATGTAGCCCTCCAACTGCTCAATGGCGTGCGCCTGGCCGGAAATCACCCACTTCACCAGGTCGCCGATGGAGATCACTCCCACCACACGGTCCTCCTGACAGACGGGAAGGTGGCGGAAATGATGCTGCGTCATCAGGACCATGCATTCGTCCACGGTGTGTTGTGGGCTGACGAAGAACACCGGACTGGTCATGATTTCGCGAACCTGGGTCTCTCTGGAAGAGTGGCCCATCAGGGCGACTTTGCGCGCGTAGTCGCGCTCCGAGAGCATGCCGACCAGTTTGTTGTCGGACAGCACCAGCAAGGCGCCGATGTCGTTCTCCGCCATCTTTTCTACCGCCTCGTAGACCGACTGCTCCGGTGCAATCGAGAGAACGGTTCGTTGACCTTTGTTCCTTAGCACCAATCCAACCGTGTCGGAAATCTTCATCTGACCCCTCCTGAACCATGGCTGTCAATTGCCGGTGCGCCTGTTCCGTGCCGGTTGGCGGGTACCATCGCGGAACAGAAATGCGTCCGTAGCCACTATATGCCTAAAGGTCGCGCGAGCACAGGTTCGAGCGGGCGAAGGGGCTTTTCAGGGCGTGAAAAACGGTCTGTCTCACGATTGGCGGTTTTGGGTGGTCACTCTGGTAATTAATTCGGCAACCAGGATTGGCGGGGAATCCAGGGGCTAGGCGTATTACAATCTGGTTACAGGAATTTTTCATTGGGTTGCATCCGGTGCCCGAATGAAAACGTCCAATAACTGTTGCAACAACCCCGTGGATTGGGTGACTTGGCGGACAGACGGCCAAAAGTCACAGTGAGTCCACTGCAACAGGACAAAGAAATGCTTTCAACATCCCCGTTCCACGGCCAGTAAGGCATGGAACTGAAGGCGGAAATAACGTGGCTACATTTGTCGAACCCGTGGCAACTATGCCGGTCGAATCCACGCAAGACGTGTGTTCGCTGGACAACTATCTGGCCATGCCAGACCACACAATGGATGGTCGCATTGCCGCGGCCCGAGCGCGCCTGGGCCAACAGGCAATCATCCTGGGGCATCACTACCAGCGGGATGAAGTGATTCGGTTCGCCGATCACACCGGCGACTCTTACAAACTGTCCAGGATTGCGTCGCAATCCGACAGCCGCTA
>CAZWSD010000590.1:0-2189 GCA_964636535.1 uncultured Acidobacterium sp.
AGCTTTCGTCGCCTTCCATGATGGCGGCCCACTGATGGGTGGACATGGCCCCGGTGCCGGAGTCGGTGAGCAGGTCGATGAGGACATCGTCGGCGGGGAGCAGGAACATGTTGTAGTGAGCGGCGGCGAGGATCTGTTCGCGCTGGGGGCGGGTGGTCCAGCGGATGGGCTCGACGCTCTTGATGCGGAAGGGTTCGATGATGGTCTTGAAGGGCATGCGGGGTCTCCGGTTCGCGAGGCTGGGCAGGCGGGGAGAAATTGCATGCCCAAGCCCGCGGGCAGCGGCCCTGGGTATGGGGGCAGCGACTGCGTTCAGCGACCTCGCAGTATACACTTCGCGAAACGGAGTGGTCTGCGGTTGCCGGGACCGAGCCGACGATGCGGGGGAAGACTAGCGGAAAGGGTGCGAGCCCGGGAGTTGGGGAACTGGCTGATCTTTCGATCCGGCGGGGACAGGTGGGGTGCGCGAGCCAGTTTGTGGAAGCGCCGGAGATGAGTTGGCCGTCAGCGGCCGGTGCGGGTGGTGGCGGCGCGGGCGAGCGTGTTGGGGTCGGAGTGGTGGCAGACGAGCGTGGGAGCACCCTTTAGGCCTGCGGATTGCGGGCGGTAGGGTGTGGGGGTGGGCTGGGGCTGGTTTTGGGGCTGGGGCTGGTTCTGGGATTGGTTCTGGTTCGGTTTTTGGGCGGAATTTTGGGGGATTGCGCGGACGTTTCGAATGCCTTTGCGGGCCTCTTCGATGGCGATGGAGCGGGTTTGTGCGGCTTTCCATCCATCTGCGACCCATTTTTTGAGTTCTTCGGGGTCGGAGGGGCGGAGCAAGGGCGGGCGGAGGTCGGAGGGTGGTTCCTTGCCCTGGGAGAGGTAGGAATCGATGACGGCCTCATAGTCGAGGCGGCGGGCCAGGTGGCGGAGAGCCATCATGCCGGTGTCGAGGAGGGGGTGTTCGGGGGTGACGGCTTCTTCCCTAAACTGTTCGGGGCCAACGACATCGCCGTTGTCGTACTGGATGTAGGCTTCGACGGGCTGGGCGTCGAGGAGGCCACCCTTGGCGATGTTGAGGCGGGCGAGGCGGAGTCCAGAGATGAAGGCATTGGCCTCGGCGGGGTTGATTTTGCCGGTGGCGAGGGCGGTGAGGACGCGGGTGAGGGCGATTTGGATGGAGGCCGCGTCTTCGAGCAGGGGGATGTCGATGCCGTTTGCGGGGGGATCGGCGGGCGCGTCCTCGGAGCGTTTGGGCATGCCGTTGGGGGTGCGGTGATGGAGGTGAAAGAAGCAATAGTCTTCTTTCCAGACGCGGTGGGCGCGGCACTGCACGCCGTTGGCCCTGAGATGCCGGCACTGTTTGGGCATGATGTTTTAGCTCCTAGTTAACGTCTCAGAAGTGGTTGAAAGTAAACGACTTGCGGAGAGGTTAGTCTCGTAAGTCGTTTAGAATCAGCAGGGAATTTTTGGGGGGGTACCCCCTCTTGTAACGCAAAAAAGCCCAGAGGACAGGCCGGAGTGCGGGGCTGTCTTCTGGGCTCTCTATTTTTAGGATAGCAATTTGGGGGTTAATTACCGGCAAGATTGTTGTGGAAGGATGTATCGGCTTCGCCTTAAGGTCATTTGCGCTTCGATGGCTGCCGTCCGCTCTTCTTTCGTGCGGCTTGTGCTAGGTCGGACGCAGCAACGCTCCGCACCTTCTTACTCCGACTGGATCTCAACAACTTTCCCGCACGGCTTGCATCTTTATTTGACGTTGTCACGTTTGTATTCTCCCTTCTAAAGATTCGCTGCGGCTGTTCGGCCGCAGCGAGCGCAGTATCTACTTAAAGTTCTCATTGCTGGCAATATGTATTGCTTTGTACTTCAATTTGAAGCGAACTGACCTTGCCCTCATCCCATCGACGCAAGCGTGGTTGGGGACTCAATCCGGTCGCCCTGCGGGCGATTTGGCGGGCATTTTTCCTCCCCACTCAAGCCCGTAAGAGCCGTGCTTGAATGGGCCACCCTAAGTGGCGTTGCGCTGGGCCAAACTGCAGGTTTCCCTTGGCTGCGCTCGGGACAGACTCTCCGCTGCGCGCCTTTGGCGCTTCGGTCGGGATGACAACTTTGTTTGTTGACGGTGCATTCTGTCCAAGTGGAGCCTGGACGCAGGGCACCTATGTTTTTATCGCGCTGAGGTTGCCTCTGGGTTGCAGAGGA
Organism: uncultured Acidobacterium sp.; assembly: GCA_964636535.1. Taxonomy (GTDB): domain Bacteria; phylum Acidobacteriota; class Terriglobia; order Terriglobales; family Acidobacteriaceae; genus Acidobacterium. The sequence continues at coordinate 2,185 of CAZWSD010000590.1, forward strand.
CTTCG
>CAZWSD010000591.1:0-2185 GCA_964636535.1 uncultured Acidobacterium sp.
TTACATCATGGCGTATTCTGCTTCCTCCAACGACTGAACAGATGGACATTGTCCACCGAATCGATGCAGATTGCGCTCCTATACTCACCGCCATTTCCCGCCTTGAACGCGAAATCGACCTTCTCCGCGAGTACCGCACGCGCCTTGTAGCCGATGTGGTGACCGGCAAGCTCGATGTACGCGAGGCCGCAGCGAAGTTGCCGGTTGAAGAACAGACCATCGAGCCAGAAGAACTCGTAGAAGACGACAGCGAGATGATTGAAGATGAGATCACGGAGCCATTGGGATGACGACGAACTACACAGCGGAATACCTGGCGAGTCTGATCCATGAGCTCTGCAAATTGCCGCAGGAGACGGAGTGGGCTGAGTTCAAGGTGAATAACTCCGATCCGCAGGAGATTGGCGAATATATCTCGGCTCTGTCGAACTCCGCGGCGCTGGTGGGCAAGGCTTTTGCCTATCTGTTATGGGGTGTCGAGGATACGACGCACGCACTGGACGGGACGAGCTTCAAACCGCGTGCCACCAAGGTGGGCAACGAGGAACTGGAGAACTGGCTGCTGCGGCTGCTCACGCCCAAGATACACTTTCGCTTTCTGGATGTGTACATCGATGGGAAATCATTTGTCCTGCTGGAGATTGAACGCGCCTACCGGCAGCCGGTTCAGTTCAGCGGCGTGGAGTATATCCGCGTTGGCTCCTACAAGAAAAAGCTGAAGGAGTTTCCTGAGAAGGAGCGGGCGCTGTGGCGGCTGTTCGACAAGGCGCTGTTTGAAGACGGGATCGCCGTCGATCATGTGCGGGACGACGAGGTTTTGCGCCTGCTGGATTACCCGGCATATTTTGAGTTGCTGAACCTTCCCCTGCCGGAGAACAAGAAGGCGATTCTCCACGCTCTGGCCAGCGACAATCTGATCCGCACCTGCGAGGCAGGCGGCTGGGGCATCACCAATCTTGGAGCGATTCTGTTTGCCAAGCGCTTGGACGACTTTGCTTCTCTCAAGCGCAAGGCCATGCGCGTGATTCAATACCGCGGAACGAATCGCGTGGAGACGATCAAGGAGCAGGACGGGAACAAGGGTTACGCCAACGGGTTTGAAGGGCTGATCGGATACATCAACGGTCTGCTTCCCAGAAACGAAGTCATCGGCCAGGCGCTCCGCAAGCAACTTCCGCTTTACCCGGAGCTTGCTGTGCGCGAGTTGGTGGCGAATGCGCTGATTCATCAGGACTTCTTTGTGTCTGGCGCTGGCCCTATGATTGAAATCTTTACGGACCGCATTGAAATCGGTAATCCCGGCGTGCCGCTGGTGGCCATTGAACGCTTTGTGGACTCGCCGCCAAGGTCACGCAACGAAGCGCTGGCCTCGCTGATGCGGCGGATCGGAATCTGCGAGGAGCGCGGCAGCGGTTGGGACAAAATCGTTGCGCAGACCGAGTTCTATCAGCTGCCGGCACCGCTGCCGGAAGCGACGCAGGAGCATACGAGCGTGATTCTTTTTGCGCCGCGACCTTTGTCCAAGATGGGCAAGGCCGACCGAATCCGTGCGGTCTACTGGCACGCTTGCCTTCGATACGTGAGCCAGCAGCCAACGACAAATTCTTCGATTCGAGAGCGTTTTGGGATTGAGGCAAAGAACAGCGCGACGGCGTCGCGGCTGATTCGAGAGGCGGTAGAGTCCGGCGAGCTGGTTCCTTACGACCACGACGCGGCCCCGAAACTGATGCGCTATTTGCCTCACTGGGCCATGCCCGACCGGAATCCGGCGGGTTGATGGCCTTGGCTGGGTTCTGGCTTTACTTGATGGGTACTTGATGGATTCGCCCGATCTGGAGCGTTGTATTTTGCAAGATGTTGATTCCAGGGGCCATATTTGGCGCGCTTTACTTGATTGGTACTTGACGGGGAGAACGAATGCCGACGAACACTTCCGAAGCTGGCTTGGAAACGCTCATCGTGCGCCACATGACGGGCGTCGACGGGTTGGTAGTCGCCCTTGGCGCCGTGGCCGAGAGGCCAGAGGCTTCTGGCACCGGCTACTTTGCCGGAAGCCCCAAGGACTATGCCCGCGCGGTGGCGATCGATGTCCCGCAGCTCTTCGCTTTTCTCAGTGCCACCCAGCCAGAAGCCTTCCGTAAGTTGGGCATGACCGACGACCCGAAGGACTTCCAGCGGGTGAAGT
>CAZWSD010000592.1:0-2179 GCA_964636535.1 uncultured Acidobacterium sp.
CCGACCCCCCGGCCGACCGGCGGCCAACGCCGACTGGAGGGCGGCGAGCCGGGTGACATCTTTGCCCGCTAGCAGGCCGAAGTCCTCATCTCCTGCGAGCGGTGGAATGCGGCTGAAATCGCCGCGCGAGAGGAAGACCGTGGCCGGCGCGAGCATCAGGTGAAGATGCTTGGTGTGGGGAATGAGCGGGAGGAAGGCCAGGATCGTCAGCGCATGCACCCACCAGAGCGCGATGGCCGCCGGTGAGTCAGGGGGGGTGAAAAAGCCGGCCAGGTAGGTCACCATCAGCAGAAAAATCAGCCCGGCGATGACGCCCGATTCATAGGAAAGCTTCTGGCCAAACCATTTGGGGCGCAGGAAGAAGCGCCGGATGAAGAGCCAGGTAATGCCGACGGCGACCCCAAGCGCAAAGAATGCGGCGAAGTAGAAGTAGAAGCTGCCGAAAGCGCCGTGGGGCGAGAGGAATCCCAGGTTGAAGCCGGTGGCGAAATGGTTGACGGAAACCAATGCGAAAGCGAGGAACCCCCAGAAGACCAGCGCGTGAGAGAGGCCTGGGATAGGGCGCTCCTTGATGACCTTGCTCTGGCAGAGTACTTCCCAGAAGAACTCCCAGAATCGCTTGCCGATGGGACGGAGGGAAAAGTCCGCATCGGGCCTCGCCAGTCGCAGCACCCGCACGACTTTGCCGAAGCGGGACCAGAACATGGCGGCGGAAATGAGGATGAGCGCGGCAAGGACGGCCATGGACAGGGCGGAGAAATGAGCTGGTTCGGCGTACTCGGGGATTGCGAGGGCCAGAGCGCTTGCTGCCGGAGGAAAAGACTGGAAGGGCACACTCATGAGCGGACTTGCACCATTTCTGTGCGGGAGGCACTTAACTGTTTATCACGATTGCATCACGATTTCCCAATGCCGTACGGAAACCGGGAGGGTTGGTACTTACTTTCGGGCGCGTTGCGGGAATTCGAGTCGGATCGGGGCATTCCACGGGAACTTTGGCCGGAGTTCGACCTCAACCTGCAACCCTGGAAGCCGGGGATCAAAGGACGAGGCGCATGGCACTGGGCTCCTTTGTCCGACGGTGTAGTCCGGGCCTAATGCCCTAATGAAATCAACGCCTTACACGCAAAAAAGCAAGGGATCAAGTCGTGATGGAAGGCGTCTTGTTATTTTTTTCAATCGCTTAGGCGCAAAAGCGATCGAGGTAACCCGGCCATTCAGAACAAAGGGGCCGAGCAGCCTTAGAGTTCGGATGCAAATTCAATTGTGCCCGGTTGGGAACCAATCCGGCGCCATGGCAGGCCATCAGAGGAAGCGAGATCGGGATCACACACCTTCGAAGATGTGTCCCATTTTTTCCTGCTTGACCTTGAGGTAGCGCTCGAAGGTTTCCTGCGTGGGCACCTCGGCGGAGAGGCGTTCGACAACGCGTATGCCTGCTGCTTCCAGGGCCTGGACCTTTTCCGGGTTGTTGGTCATGAGGCGGACCGCGGTTACGCCCATCAGCTTGAGCACGGCCGCGGGCAGTTCGAATTCGCGGCAGTCGGGCTTGTAGCCGAGCTCGAGGTTGGCTTCCACGGTGTCGAGGCCCTGGTCCTGTAGTTGGTAGGCCTTCAGCTTGGCCATCAGGCCGATGCCGCGGCCCTCCTGTTGCTCGTAGAGCAGGATACCCGATCCGACCTCGGCAATGGTTGCCAGTGCCAACTCCAACTGCAACCGGCAGTCACAGCGCAGGGAGTGGAAGACGTCGCCGGTGAGGCACTGGGAGTGGATACGCACGATGGTTGGCTGGGAATGGATGTCGCCCATGACGAGGGCGACCGCGTCCTCGATTTTTTGAGCCGGCACGGGCATGCCCTCGCGGCACGGCTCCGGGTTTTCGACGATGCCTTCAAAGCCGAGAATGCGAAACTGGCCCCAGCGTGTGGGCAGATCGGCTTCGGCTACCTTGTGGACGCTTGCATAGGGCATAAGTCAATTATAGGCAGGCGGATGGAGCGATTGCGGCCGAACGCGCACGAAGGGGATGACGGGGGTAAAGTAAGAGCGTGGTTGAGACCAAACTCATATGGATAACGCTACTGGTGAAGCTCGGCGTGGCTGCGGCGGTTTCGAGCGCGCTGGCGCGGTCGCGCGTCTTCAGGGATCTGCTGTTTGCCGAGAAGCGCACCACGGGGCA
>CAZWSD010000593.1:0-2167 GCA_964636535.1 uncultured Acidobacterium sp.
AGGGAGCGCGCGCGATTGAGATGACGAGTGCTCTACCCCCCAACGTCATTCCGTTTTTGGGCGATCGTCCGGATCTGTTGTCGTTGTTGTTCGCCCTGAACCAGGGGAGTCCTTTGTGTTTTATCCGCCATAACATCCTCTTGGGATGTTGGGCTGGTTATGGAACCAGGATGCGGGGTTCAGACTGAAGTGTAAGTACTTCAATAGGTTTGTTAGCCCAACTTGAGCAGTTGGCGCCCGGTTTTCCCCATATTCTCAAACCCACTCCCAATAGCATCAGTCACTTACCTCGTGTGTAGACCCCAAAAGTGCATGTAGTGCCGACCTTGCCTCTTGCCTTGGTGCTGCAAATCGTTTTTGATATGAGGCCATGTACCTGCGCTACACGACCCGAAGGAAAGACGGCAAGGTTCACCGTACTTGGCGCCTGGTGCGCTCGGTACGCGTGGGAGGCCGCGTGATCCAACAGACGGTCGCGCACCTGGGAGAACTCGATCACGCCGGGCGCCTGCGTGCCCGGGCGTTCGCCCGTTCCTTGATCGGGGCGCCCGAGCAGACCGACCTTTTTAACGATGGCGCCGACGACCGTACGCTCGCCGTGCATCTGAAAGGCGTACGCGTGGAGCACGGCCGGCAATTCGGCAATGTCTATTTGGCTTTGACGTTATGGCGGGTCTGTCGACTCGATGAGTTTTGCCGCGCGCACATTCCGAGCGGCAAGGAAGAAGTGTCGTGGGAGAAGATCGCGGCGGTCCTGGTCGCGGCCCGCCTCTGCGAACCCTCGAGCGAGCTGCACATCGCCGAGGACTGGTACCGGCGCACCGCCTTGTCTGATCTGCTGCAATTGGATGAGGCGCTCGTCAACAAGGACCGCCTCTACCGCGCGCTCGATGAACTGCTCCCGCACAAAGCAGCGCTTGAAGCGCATTTATCGATGCGCCACGGCGAGCTCTTCGCCGTCGACAACGAGGTTCTCCTCTACGATGTCACCTCGACCTATTTTGAAGGCCAGGCCGAAGGCAACAGCCAGGCCCAACGCGGCTATTCGCGCGACCATCGACCCGACTGCAAGCAGGTCTGTATTGCCCTGGTCGTCACCTTCGATGGCTTCCCCCTGGGGTACGAAGTGTTCCCCGGCAACACGCATGATTCCACGACCGTGCAACAGATTGTTGAAGCCATGGAGCAGCGCCATGGCGCCATCGGCAAAGTTTGGTGCATGGACCGTGGGATGGTCAGCGCCGAGAATGTGGCGTGGCTGAAGCAGACCGGACGGCGCTACATCCTGGGCACGCCCAAGTCAGAGTTGAAGAAATGGGAAGCCGCGCTCACCGACCAGACCTGTTGGCGCGAGATCCGCGAAGGCATTGAAGTGAAGCTCTTGGCAGCGCCCGAAGGAGATCCAGAAGTCTTCATCCTCTGCCGCTCACGAGATCGCGTCGAGAAAGAGAAAGCGATGCATGAGAAGTTCAGCCGGCGCATCGAGGCGGCCCTTGAGAAGCTCAAGACCAGAATGGCCCAGTCCCAAAAGCGGTTGCATCCAGACACGATCAACCGCCAGATCGGCAGAATCCTCGAGCGCAACCAACGCGCCGCGGCCCGTTTTGCCATTGCGCTGAACGATGCCGATACCCCTGCAGGATGCGTGCTCCGGGTATCCGTCAACCAGGCGTTCGATCGGTGGGCAGCGCTCTCGGAGGGCACATATCTCCTGCGCTCGAACGTCACCGACTGGGATGATGAGAAACTCTGGAAGGCGTACATCCAGCTCACCCAGGCTGAAGCCGCCTTCCGGATCCAGAAAGAAGAACTCGGCATTCGTCCCATCTGGCACCAGCGCGAGGATCGGGCGCAGGCGCATCTCCTCGTGTGCTTCCTGGCCTTCGTGCTGTGGAAGACGCTCGAGTGCTGGCAGGCCCACGCGGGACTGGGCCATTCGCCGCGCACGCTGCTCGAGGAGCTCGCGCGCATTCATGCCCACGATGTCATTCTGCCCACACCAGAACTCGGGGAGGTTCGGCTGCGCTGCATCACGCAACCCGATTCCGCGCAGGCGGCACTCCTGGATCGTTTAGGTCTGGTGTTACCGAAACGCATCCGGCTGCCCGAGATCGCCGTCGCCACGCCCACAACACGCACCGTGGCTTAAACAAAATGTAGTGCCGAC
>CAZWSD010000594.1:0-2167 GCA_964636535.1 uncultured Acidobacterium sp.
AGCTGATGACCAAGGCTAGCCGCGCTCGCGCAAAGAAGCGCGCCAACGCCATTCTGGAACGCATGACGCTCGATGAACTGCGCCGGGACCGCAAGATGACGCAGGGAAAAGTCGCGCTCGCCATGAAGATGGAGCAAAGCGAAGTCTCCCGCCTCGAAAAGCGCGCTGAAGTCAAACTCGGAACGCTGCGAAACTATGTCAGCGCTCTGGGCGGGCACATCGGAATTCGCGCAGTCTTCCCGGATAAGAAAGTCGAACTCGCACTTACCGAATAGCGCCGACCTGAAAGACGGCCTCCTCACCGGACTGCTCCGTCTGTTGTGGCTGCGGGAGTACCGGGTGCAATCGGATCAACCGAGACACGGTTTTCGTGGAACTCGGTAATGGTCAATCCAAGCGGATTGATGAATTCATATTGTGGGTAAATCTTGGCCTGATCGCTGACCTGCTTGGGATTCAAATAGTAGGTCAGACTGAGCATCCAATGCTCGGTCCTCGGCTCCCGCGAATGGCTGGGCGAGTAGAGCCTGTCCAGAGCCAAAAGCGCCGTCCCACGCGCCATGATTGCGCCCTGTACAGTCTCCTGAGACATGGATGTGATGGTGACGTTCTTCACCTCTACATCGCTCTGTTCGATCTGCCCGCTTACGACCTGCGAGACAAGGTGATTCTGGTTGTCTTCCGTCATCAACTGCGAGGCGAGGTTGCCGGACGTGGGCTGTAGTTCAAATCGCTGTACTGGATCGCCTGGGCGCGGCCCATCTCATCAATGCGGATGTAGCGGTTTACCAGAGGACGATGGGCGAGGGAGAAGTTGAGCCACATCGACCCACAAAGCAGGACGGTGCCACAGGCGAGGATGAGGCGATAGGCTTTGCGTTCGGCGTAGTGAGAGGCGTAGACCTCATTGCCAATCTCGTCCGTGAGCAATACGTGCTCCGGCGTCGACATCTGCTTCTCATTGACTACTGTGTGTGTGGACATGGGGAGAATGACTCCTTGTGCGAACTGCTTGAAACATGACGCAGGCATAGATCACACCTGCAATCAACACCCCGAGGACGAAAAGGACGAGTACGGGCCTCACGAGGCGTTGAGCAGTGCGTGTGCTTCCAATCGCACCGCCGACGAATAGAGCCATTAAGAAATTCCACATATTTATCCGCCTCCTCCGCCTTTCATCAAAGCCATTCCGCCGAGACTTCCGACAACGCCAGGAGCCATCGAAGTCAATCCAGCCGCTCCTCCAAAGATCGCCTGCGTCATGCTCGGAATAAAGAGCATGTTCACGATGAATGCGACGAAGACCATGATGCACGGAATCAAGTTTGCAAGCCACATCTCTATCGAATAATTTCCGTTGAAAGTCTGTTGGATGAAGGCATTCATAAAGCCTCCCCAAACAAAGATGAAAGCGGCGGCAACGGCGCGAATCATCGCAAAGCTAATCAGCACGTCGAGGAAGTGAAAGAACTTCGCACGAAAGGTTCTGGTCATCAGCAAAGGAATGAAGACGGGGCCAAACAGCGCGGTCACACCATAGAGGATGAATGCGCTGCAGTTGATGACGAAGAGGATGGCCGAAGCAACACCCAACAAGCCTTGCACGACGAAGTAGCAAAGGATCTGGACTGGAGCCAGGAGCGATGGCATCGCGGTATTGTCGCCAGCGGTCTTCAAGAGCTGGAGCAGATTGTCGAGTGAGTTCTGATCGAAGGCTGCAACGATCGCTTGTGCGATGTACGAAAAGAAGTGATTGATACCGAAGCTCGCGCCGGGCAATGGATTCACCCAATAGTTCTCAAGCAGACAGCAGATGATCAGCCGGACCAGAAAGGTGACTAGATCGCCTGCATGGACCGGTTGAGCATGGAAACGCAGTGTCATACTCTGGGTGTTCCAATTCACGACCATACTGATAAGCGTGAAAAGAGCGATGCAGCTCAGCTCCGTCAGTCCAAGCTGTGTAAGCGCCCCGCCGTTCTGTGTCGTGAGGTTGGTCAGATTATTCGTGAACTGGTACAGCCAATCGACGCCCGAACTCGCGCTCGGAAGGGCCTGCGCTAATAGAGCCACGGAAACCATGTCGCTACTCTCCCTTGGTTGCCTTTAGGGGATGTACTTCTGCCAGGTCTTGCCTTCGTGGGCAGCAGCGGAATTGTGCTTC
>CAZWSD010000595.1:0-2148 GCA_964636535.1 uncultured Acidobacterium sp.
TGACGCCGCGCCAGCGCAAGCAGTGGAACTACCAGAGGTTCATGGAGCACTTTCTGGGCACGCTGCGGTCGCAGGACTACCACATCGGGCGGCTGCTCGACTATCTCGACAAGAACGGGCTGGCGGAGAACACCATCGTGGTCTACACCTGCGATCACGGGTTTTTCCTGGGCGATCACGGCTGGTTCGACAAGCGCTTCATGTACGAGCAGGCGATCACCGTGCCATGGATGATCCGTTGCCCGGGCATGCAGGGCCGCGGCACGGTGAGCCAGGAGTGGATCGTAAACATCGACAACGCGCCCACGGTGCTGGACCTGTGCGGCAGTCCCGCGCCGGACGTGATGCAGGGGCGCAGCGTGGCGCCACTCGTGCGCGGCCAGAGCCTGGCGCCGCGCGAGAACTCTCTCTACTACCACTACTACGAGTTCGGGCCGCCGCACTGGTCCGCGCCGCATTACGGCATCCGCACCGAGCGCTACAAGCTGATCCACTACTACGACCGCAATGAGTGGGAACTCTTCGACCTGGAGCGCGATCCGGACGAGATGGACAGCCTGTTCCGCGAGAACGGCATGCGGGTGGCGCGCGAGTACGAGGACACGCTGCACCAACTGGTGGCGCAGTTAAAGGCGCGGCGGGAGTTTTACAAGGACAATACCGGGCTGCCCGTGATTCTGTGGCCGCCGGGGGATTGATCGGATTTAGCGATTATCTAGAGCAGAACCAAAGTAGCTATATCCCGAATTTCCGAAGAGGGATAAATTGAATTCGGCGATTTCCGCGAAGCGAAGAAGATGGCCCAGCCCATTTCGGACGATTTGCGCAGCCGGATTCTGGATGCCTATGAGGCGGGAGCGGGGAGCCTTCTTGCCTTGGCGGCTCAGTTTCGCGTCAGTTGGGGATACATCAAGAAGATTCGTATGCAGCAGGTGCGCAGCGGCGAAAAGCTGCGTTCGCCGCAACGGCGGCACGGTCCTGTCAGCCGCATGACTGCTGAGGTTCAGCAGCAGGTGCGCGACTGGGTGTGTGCACAACCGGACCTAACCGAGGCAGAGCTGTGCGAACGATTGGCGGGGATTCGTGTTCAGGCCTCCCGGAGCCTGGTCGGACGTCTGTTGCGGCGGATGGGCTTGCGGCTTAAAAAAAACTCTTCACGCGGCAGAACGGGACACCGAGGCTAACCTCGAACGGCGCAAGCAGTTCCTCGCTACAGTGGCTGCGATCCCGGCAGAAAAGCTGAAGTTTCTGGACGAAAGCGGAGTAACCACGCAGATGACCCGGTTGTGGGGGCGAGCGCCGAAAGGCGAACGAGTGAACGAGGCTACTCCCGATGGCCGCTGGCAGGTACTGACCACGCTGGGAACCATGAGTCTGGACGGTATGGAAGCGGTGATGACGGTCCCTTCGGCCACTGATGGCGATGTCTTTCGCGCTTATGTGGAGCAGGTGCTGTGCGCCAAGTTGCACCCCGGCGATGTCGTCGTGATGGACAATCTGAGTGCGCACAAGGTCGCCGGCATCCGGCAGTTGATCGAGGCTTGCGGAGCGCAACTGCTTTATCTGCCGCCCTACTCACCAGATCTGAACCCCATCGAGAAGGCCTGGTCCAAGTTCAAACAGTTCTTGCGCTCGGCCAAGGCGCGGACTGCCGAAGCCTTGGACCAAGCCATCACCGAAGCTCTCAAAACCATCACTCCGGACAATGCCGCCGCATGGTTCCGTTCCTGCGGCTACCGGGATACAGCTACTGTGGCTTCGCTCTAATCCCTTCGGCGCGCCGGTGCTGCGCCGGGTTCTGTCCGGCTGGAGCCGCGCCCTGGCGGGAAGCGATCGCCAGCTCGATGTTCTCTACGTGAACAACGAGCAGGATCACGTCTTCCGCGCCCAGCCCGGCTTCGTCCGCCTCTTCGCCGGCCCCATTCGCCGCTCGGCGGCCGACGCCGAGGCCGATCGCCACATCCTGACCAGCCAGCCCGATGCGGAGTACGCCGCCACCGCATGGGAAGACTGCTCCATCTATCGGTGGGCGGGCAGGAGCAGCCTGTAACCGGCAGCAACCTGGGAATCGCTCGAGGCGGGCGCGTCCCGCCGCTCACCGGCTTTCGAGCGCGGCCAGGATCTGCGGCGCGAGGTGGCTGACGCTGC
>CAZWSD010000596.1:0-2144 GCA_964636535.1 uncultured Acidobacterium sp.
TTCAAATATCTTTGGCTAGTCCTTCAGTTAATTGCGCGCCGAACGGAACATCTCGCTCGACGGATAAACGCTGTTCCAAGTAGGAAACTTTGACGTGGGTGGTGTGTGAACGAGCCGAACCAACTAGACCGCATTTCCGTGGCGATATGCACTTACAAAGGGGGCCGCTTCCTGCCGGAACAGCTGGCCAGCATTGCTTCGCAAACCCGCCTGCCAGACGAGTTGGTGGTCTGCGACGATGGATCGTCCGACGCCACCGCTGAAATCGTCGAAGAGTTCGCTCGTACCGCGCCATTTCCCGTCCGATTCTTTCGCAATCCACAAAACCTAGGTTCCACCAAAAACTTTGAGAACGCCATCGGCCTCTGCACCGGCGATTTCATCGCCCTGAGCGATCAGGACGACATCTGGCTGCCTGAAAAACTCGCCCACCAAGCCGAGATGATGGAGCGCGATCCCTCGCTCGGCGGAGTCTTCTCTGACGCCGAACTCATCGACGCTTCCTCCCGGCCCATCGGCACGCGACTGTGGGCGAATTTCCCGTTTACGCCTCGCGACCAGAGCCGGTTTCAAGCAGGACTTTGGGCAGAAGTCATGCTGAAAGGAAATGTCGTTACGGGTGCGACGCTTATGTTTCGTGCCAGCCTGCGACCTTTATTCATGCCTATTCCGGCGATTTGGGTGCATGACGCCTGGATTGCGTGGATGCTAATGGCGCACTCAAAACTGACGTTCATTTCGGAACCGCTGATTCACTACCGGCTCCATGCCGGACAGCAGATTGGAGTAGAAGCGCTTGCTGTCGTGGATGGAATCCAGATGGCGGCTTGTTTCGCGCCAGAACTCGGGATCACCACGGCGCAAGGCGGAGAGGACGGCGCGCTTCATACCTTCGCCGTCGCCAACCTCGAAGCGCCAGTCCTGGGGCAGCCATTCCTTCATGCCGTCCCGGTTGGTTGCGGCGACGGGCACGCGATATGAGAGCGCTTCGAGCATCACCAGCGGAACGCCTTCCGAACGGGAGGGTATGAGAAGCAGGTCGAGGGCCGGGTAGAGGGTTTCGACTTTGTCGCTCCAGCCGACCATGCGAACCTGATCCCGCAGCTTAAGGTCAAGGACGATCTGCCGCAAGCGCGCCGAATCCGGACCGTCGCCGACGATCAGGACGAGGTAGTCTTTCCAGAAGGGATCGGCTGCGAGCTGGCGGACGAGCCAATCCTGATTTTTCTGCGCGAATCGCAACCTACCAATGACGCCGATAACCGGGCGCGTGCCGGGGATATTCCATTCCTTGCGTGCCTCATCCGGCGAATGAGTAATGCCGTTATTTCGGGGGACATGGTTCTCGACGACTCTGATGGTGGCCTTGGGATTGCTGAGTACGATTAGCCGCTTTTGTTCGCCATCGATGGTTATGTAGTTGGGGGTGCGGCGGTAGCAGAAGCGCCAAAGCGCATCGAGCGTGCGCGAGTCGGATTCCACGTCGCACTCTGAAGCCAACGATCCCATGGGCAAATAACAGCAGTAGGCGACGCTGGCGAGGCGCGTGGCGATTGAGCCGAGAAAGCTGAGGGTGACGACCCCCTGAGCAATCACTACCACGTCCGGGGCAAGGCGGCGAATCTTCCGAGCATTGGCCAGGACGGCGCGCAGGGCCGCGAAGGGATGCTTGAGCAACCGGTCACGTGCGGTGCTGACGAGAAAGCTGAATTGATAGTCCTTTTCCTGAAGCCGCTGCAGCATGCGGGGGTTGTCGTCGCTCATCAACCAGGTGATTTCAGCCCCCGGGAAGTGTTCGCGGATGGCATCGCTGGCGGCGAGACTCATCAGGTCGTGACCGGCAAAGACGCTCGTGTCCACATAAAAGAGGATCTTGCTGGGGGACTGCGTATCTGGGTCCACAGGCTTCTCTGACCGGTTTTGCCTTGATCGTGATGGGTGCATGTACGGCCTTTCTCCAGGGGGTGACGATCATATTGAATATAACCCCCCCTGGATTTGCAGGAATGGAAACATACCCCCACAACGGCTTGGATGGCCTGAAGCCGTCGCGCTTCATAGTAGCATTCTCCGTGAGGTGATCCCAGATCAACTCTTTTCCAATACAAGATGAGTCGCTCATGACCGTTCCGGTCACAAGGGGT
>CAZWSD010000597.1:0-2134 GCA_964636535.1 uncultured Acidobacterium sp.
TGCTCAGCGCGCCGATTCAGCATATAGACCTCACGCGAATCGACGTGGTTCCGCTGGTGGAGGCCATGCATCACATGGCGTACAGTTCGCGGGATCTGGCCCGCGCCGCGTCCATCTATGAGCGGATGCTGCGAGATCAGGAATGCGGGGTTATCCTGTGCCTCGCCGGCTCGCTGATCAGCGCCGGACTGAAGCAGGTTTTTGTGGATCTTTTGAGGAGCAATATGGTCGATGCCGTGGTCTCGACCGGCGCAAATATCGTGGATCAGGATTTCTTTGAAGCTCTCGGCTTTCGCCATTGGATCGCCCCAGAACTCTACAAGCAGGGCACCGAGGATGCAACGCTGCGCGAGCTGATGATCGATCGGATTTACGACACGCTGATCGACGAGGAAGAGCTGCGGATCTGCGACGAGACGACGGAGAAGATTGCGAACTCGCTGGAACCGCGCCCGCACAGCTCGCGGGAGTTTATCCGGGCGATGGGCGCGTACCTGGAAAAGGAAGGCAAGACGCCGGCCAAGGGCGGCGTGGATTCGATGGTGCTGGCGGCGTATGAGAAGGACGTGCCGATATTTGTGCCGGCCTTCAGCGACTGCTCGGCGGGTTTTGGACTGGTGGCGCACCAGCACGCGCGGCAGGGCAAGCCGAAGGTTTCGATTGACTCGGCGAAGGATTTTTATGAGCTGACGCAGCTGAAGATTGCGAATCCGACGACGGGGCTGCTGATGATTGGCGGGGGCGTGCCGAAGAATTTTGCGCAGGATATCGTGGTGGCCGCAGATGTGCTTGGCAATGAAGCGCCGATGCACAAGTATGCGGTGCAGGTGACGGTGGCCGATGTGCGGGACGGAGCTTTGTCGTCGAGCACGCTGAAGGAAGCCAGTTCGTGGGGCAAGGTGGACACGACATTTGAGCAGATGGTGTACAGCGAGGCGACGCTGGCGCTGCCGCTGATTGCGGGCTATGCGTTTCACAAGAAGGCGCACGCGGCGCGGCGGGAACGGCGGTGGGCGCGGCTGCTGGAGCCGGTGACGGCGTAAGGCGATCGTCGAAGAGCGGTGAAGAATCAGGGGAGCCCGGATGGGCTCCCCTGAATTGTTTTCGGGGTGGTGGTGTGCGAAGCAAAAGTCGACGCCCTAAAGTTCTGCGGTCTTTCACCGATGAGGGCGGTAAGGCGGCAAGCCGAGGTGCGCGGATGGTAACTGCTTCAAAAGAGAACGAGGGCGTGAGTGGCACGGCTGCGGAGGGGCAAGCGGAAATGGAGCAGCGCATCAATGTGCTTTGGAGCGCGAACCGGGCGATGATGTTGCAGCGGGTGGATATGCTGGAGCGGGAGTTCTGGCGATTGCTTCGGTCGCCGGAGGACCGGGCGGCAGCACTGATTGTGAGGGATCTGGCGCACAAGATTGCGGTTGTTCTGGGAACGTTTGGCATGGCGCGGGGCAGCAAGATTGCGTCCACGCTGGAGCGGATTTCTCAGGCGCCGAGAGGCGCGCGAGGGACTGCGTCGAGCACAGTGTATGGGCTGTTGCACGACCTGCGGACGGTGGTGCGGTCAAGGCGATAGCAGCGTGGGCTGGAGGTGGGAGCGGGCGGGGATGGCTAGAAGAGGTGATCGGAGTCTTCGGGAAATTGGGCGTGGGCTTCTGGTTCGCCGGCGAATGCGCCTTCTGCTTGCGCGCGGAGGCTAGCGATGTTCTGCCAGTTGTCTCTGCGGGGATGGTCGGTGATGAAGGGCGGGAGCGTCATGCAGAGGTGGTCTGCAAGTGGGTGAGCGTAGCCCTCGTAAAGGGCGCGCATTTTTCGCAGGCGTGCTTCGATGTCGCGATCGCGGCAGATGCGGACGCCTTCGGCGCAGAGATGGTGGTGGAGGCGCTGGAATGTAACGTGTGGGAGGCGGTCGGGCATCTCGGTACAGGGTTCGAGGGAGAAGATCTGAGCAAGGTCGATGAGGGCGTGACGAGCCATGAGGAAGGTGAGCTGGGCCTGGCGGGCAGGTTTCTCCTGAATGCCGGAGATGAGCAGGGCGCATGCGTCGAGGATGGAGACGAGCGCACTGAGCCAGCTCTGGTTGGCGTGCTGGGAGCGGAAATAGCAGAGTAACGGATAGGAGATGTGGCTTTCGAGGAGC
>CAZWSD010000598.1:0-2127 GCA_964636535.1 uncultured Acidobacterium sp.
GACAGCTTCGATACTTGCGACCATTCCTGAGACCGGATCTCCTTCCTTCTTTCCCGGCCACCTCACAGTTCCACTCACCGGGTATCTCCCGCCATCTCCTCGTAGAGCTCCCGCACCTGGATGCGCGCCAGCGCCAGGGCCTTCCGTCCCGCCGCCGTTGCCACATATACCTTTCGGTTGCGGCCCTTCACTAACCTCAGCCGCGACCGCAGCCAGCCGCGCTCTTCCATGCCGTGCAGCAACGGATACATAGTCCCCGGCCCAAGATGATATCCGTGTCGCCCAAGTTCCTGCATCATCCCCAGCCCAAAAATCGGCCCTTCGGCGGCATGATGAAGTACATGCAACCGCACCAAACCGATGTACAGATCCTGACTGCGCGCGCTCGTGGGGCGCCGTGTTTTCATTCCTGCGGATCTCCTCTCCGAATCCTTCCTCGAACGTCCCTCCCATGGATCCACCCGCCGCCAAGACGCGCTGCTTGCCCATCCGGATCAAACCCATCCTTCCAGCACCCCGGCCCTCAGAACGTGTACATGATGCGCGTCAATACCAGCACCGTGTTCGGCGTCCTCATCCCTCCCGGATGCTGCCAGTACTCCACGTCCGGCTGTACCGTCAGACCCTTCCACACCCCGATCTGGTAATACGCCTCAAACTCATTCTCAAATCCATGTACAAAGTTGCTCTGCCGCGTCAGCAGACTGTCGCTGAATGCCAGCCCCATCTCATCCTTCGCGCGCCCCGCGAATGGCCCCGTCCAAACCACTCCGGCGCCATAATGCCGCCGCACCGCCGCCACCGACTCCGGCCCCGTCCCGAACTGGAAAAACATTCCCACGCCACGATCTTCTGACCCCTTCCCCTGCCATAGCTTCTGGCTCGCCACAACGTACATCCCCGCCGCGTCATGTCTGTTCCCTCCGCTGAAGCGCTCAAATCGTCCCGTGTCCCGCCACGCTCCTACCTGCAGCTTGTACGCCAGCCCATGCCAACGGCTCTGCCAACCCTCCTCGGTCAACCACAAATCTCCACCCGGATCATAGGAAAGCTCCGTGCTGTGGTCGTTGTACACTCCACCCGAAAAATACAACCCCTGCTTCGGATAAACAAACACATCCCCGCCAAACGAGCCCTTCGGAAACGTCGGCAACACAAACGTGCTGATCGAAGCATCCGAGGAAAAATCCAGCGACAAAAAATTCTCTCCGTATGGCACCGTGAAAAATCGATCGTCCACATACATCAGGCCCACCTGCGCCTGCACCTTCCGGCCAAACAGATTCTGCTGGTACCAGGCCCGGTCCACTGACGTCTGCTGGTACGCATCCATGTTGTCCGCATCCTGCAGCGCCGGCATCTGGTGCAAAAGAATATTTGGTCCGTTGTGGCTCTGCACATCGATCAGAAACCTGCCGCCCGGTATTCCAACAAGCTTCTTCGCGTCGATCGTCGTCGCCACATCCAGCAGGTATTGGCCGTCGAATCCAAGCGCCTTGGGCTGCCCGCCGCATGCCACCGTCGAGCCATCCAACTGCAGCCAACCGCTCAACGAAATCCCCTGCCTCTTCAGTCCTGATTCAACCCGCCCGCCAATCGCTGAAACGGCGGCGGGCGGCGCCGGCTCTTGCGCCAGAGCCCATCGCTCGCCAAAACCAACAAGAAGCAGCACGGCCACTGTTCCGTAAACAATACATTTCAAGATTCTTACCTGCGATACGGAAAATGTGTCTATCTGCGGTCTGCGGCATAACCACAATATGATCGAACTTCGATACTCGCAACGCAGTCTGACCGTTGTCAACCGATATCGAAATCCGATATCAGCAGCTTCCGCCAGTCATGCGTTGACCGAGCCCTCCCCGATAAGGTTGTGCAAACGCGCCGTCCAGTCGGAAACGATCAAGATCCGCATCCAATGCACCGTCCTCGCCCAGACCGTCGCTTGCTCCTGGAAGCAGTCAGGCAATCTCGCGGCCTCTGCATCCCCAGGCATCCGCCCTCAACCCTGCGCCGCTGCCGGACTGCGATCGGCCAGCACCAAGGTCACAGGCTCGCGGCCGCTGCGAATCTACCGCTACGATCCGGCTGCGCCCGTTCCGCCCTCAGAACCCCATCGCGACTTCG
>CAZWSD010000599.1:0-2125 GCA_964636535.1 uncultured Acidobacterium sp.
CGATAACTTCGCAGCTCGGCGTTGACGGTCTCGCTGGTGGCCGCCCTTTCTTTGTAGATTTCCTGGCCCTCCGGGCTTCGCATGCGGCGCTTCCAGCGCAGTATCGCTGGGCTGTCGCCCGGCTTCGGCTCCAGTTCGCGCCCTCGGTTACCGGGCTGCCGCGCGGACTTGGGCGGCAGGAACAATTCCACTCCCTGCTCATGCGCGAGCTCGATATCTTGCGCGCGCAGGCATCCGCCGCCGAGCAACTGCTGTCGGACTTTCGCGCCGCTCCGCCGCTCCGGCCGCCGTAGCCGGACCGCTGCCTGGATTGTCTCCATCGCTGTTGTGCTCATGCTTCGCTTATACCGCGCCCCATCCCCCTACATACAACAAAAAAATGCGCCGCCCTGCTCAAAAAGTCACAAGCTATGAGCATTGCCCAGATTCAGGCGCTGCTCAATCATCTTCGGGAGCCTGTGCGCACAATGGCGCTGGTCGATGTATCGACCGGATTGCGGATCGGCGAACTCCTCGCTTTGCAGTGGCAGGACATTGATTTCGAGAACTTCGAAATCTCAGTGACCCGCTCGATTGCACTGCAACACATCGGCGACTGCAAGACGGAAGCAAGCCGTAAACCGGTTCCAATGGATGCCTTCGTTTATCCTAAAAACGGCAGTTAAAAGTGTAGGGGAGCGGCAACGGGTTGTTTCAGTGGCACTTTGCACTGCTCCGCATCTGACCAAAATGGTGAAATCCTCAATGTTTGCAACCGTTTTTGCTTTGAACCAGTTGGCCATTCTGACGCATTTCGACTGCCGTTTTTAGGTTTATATCCGGCAGTCGACAATGCATCAGGTGCGGAACCATCTGGAAGGACAGAGCCGCCAGTACGGCCTGCGAGAGCGGGCGCAGGCGCTTGGGTTCCGTCGCGTACAAGTCATCGACGAAGACCTCGGCCGCTCCGGAACGGGATCAGTCGAGCGCCCGGGCTTCGGACGCCTGCTGACTGCCGTGTGCTCGGGAACAGTGGGTGCCGTGCTGGCTCTTGAAGCCTCACGGCTTGCAAGAAACAACCGGGACTGGCATCATCTGATCGATCTATGCGCGATGGCGGGGACGCTGGTCATCGATCACGACGGCGTCTACAATCCCAGTCTCCTGAACGACCGACTTCTGCTTGGACTGAAGGACACCATGAGCGAGTTCGAGATCAGCTTGCTTCGTCAACGCGCGATGGAGGCGTTCCGTCAGAAGGTCAAGCGCGGCTTGGTCATGACGCAGGTGCCGGTGGGTTATGTCCGCACGGAAGACGAGGGCATGGAGAAAACACCCGACCGCCAGATACAGGATGCCATCGGCGGCATTTTCCGCAAGTTCCAGGAACTGGGCAGCATCCGCCAGGTGCTGCTGTGGTACCGCGATGAGAAGCTGCTGGTTCCGGCGCTCTCACGTGAGTACGGCAACCGCAAGGTGGTCTGGATCGAGCCGATTTATCCACGCATCTTCGGCATACTAAAGAACCCAACCTATGCTAGTGCCTTCGTCTGGGGACGGAAGCATACGCGCACGTCGATCGTTGATGGCCGCGCACGCAAGACCGCAGGTCATGCCCGTCCTCAGGAGCAGTGGGACGTCTCCATCTCCGATCATCATGAAGGGTATATAACGTGGGAAGAATACATGCGCAATCAGGCACAGATCGCGACCAACGCCGGGTGGAACTCGCGCATGGGCGCTCCCGGCGGCGCGGCCAAAGGCGGTCCCGCACTTCTTGCCGGTCTACTGCGTTGCGCTCGTTGTGGACGTGCGCTTCAAGTGACTTATACACAGAGTAAGAACCATGGACCGTTGCCCCGATATGTCTGCGGAGGCAGCCACAGCCGAAAGATGGTCCGCAACTGTGTGACCTTCGCAGGCACGCGCGTCGACAGAGAGGTTGCCGGCGAAGTCCTTGAAGCACTTCAACCGCTGGGCATACAGGCAGCGTTCGCCGCGCTGGAACAGAGCCAGAGCCAAGTGGACGAGAAGCGCCGCTCGCTCGAACTGGCGCTACAGAAGGCACCCTCTGTGCCAACATGAGCGAGACAAGTACGCCCTACAGGCTGCTTCCGTAGAAAAGTTGGCTTCCAACTCTATCGGA
>CAZWSD010000600.1:0-2118 GCA_964636535.1 uncultured Acidobacterium sp.
AGCAGCGCGGGGCCGCATCAGGTATCCGTTCGACATTCCAGAACTCTGGAATGACACTCTCGATCGGATTGTTTTTCACCATCATGGTGGCCGGCATGTCCCACGATTTGCCGACTGCACTGAAGCAAGGGCTGCTTGCACATGGAGTCACAGCCGCGCAGGCGACCGCCATTTCAAAACTGCCTCCTGTCTCGGTGCTCTTTGCCGCCTTCCTGGGTTATAACCCGATCAAAATCCTGCTGGGCCCCGTTCTCAAGACTCTCGCGCCTGGCCAGGCAGCCATCCTCGTCGGTCACAGATTTTTTTCAGGCCTCATCGCCGCTTCATTTTTGCACGGACTTTCAATCATTTTCACCTTTTCCATGATCGTGTGCCTCGCAGCCGCCTGGGCATCCTGGTTGCGGGGCGGAGGCAGGCAGCGGTAATCGATGTGCGAATCATCAAAAAAAACCTTGCACACACAATATTGATCGAACAAGTCTTGAAACCGGCAACCAAGCATATTGGTGGAGAGGGTGGGATTCGAATAAATCGTTAAGCTATTGACTCATTTGACAATATCGCCCACGAAGATTTTCAATACCATCCGGAATACCCTTGCCGTGCTGGCCTTCTGCGGCCGTTCGCTGGCCTTGGGGCTGGGTGGTGAATCCAATCGAGCACTCGCCGGACGATCGGGCAATGACCGCTTCCTGGATGGCGCCCGCCCCTCATGTGGGTACGAGCGACATCTTCGCCAAGATGGTCTCGTAGGAAGCCGTAAGGCGACCGCCATCGCGCTCGAGGAGCCCGGCGCCCATGAGCCTCTCGACATCTTCGTACACGTTCTTGTATTCGCGATGCAGTCTCTCGGCGAACTCTCGCACCGATGCAACTTCTTCCCGACGAACTTCTTTTAGCAACCGAAGCCGCTCATCCGATCGGGTGCCGAGCAGCTGCTTCAAAGCCACGAACGTCAGGCGCTCCTCGCGCACGTGCTCGCCACGCGCCGCCCGGTGCCACGCATCGACGAAGCGCCGGCCCATGTCGCCGGCCGTCCCCACATGAATCTGAATTCCACGCTTGGTCATCTCACTTACCTCCCAGACTGCGCTTTTCCGCCAGGAAATCCTCAACCAGTCGTTTGATAATATGTTATCGGGATAAACAGCCTGGCCCAAGCCAGCGTCGATTGACCGTCAGGCGCCATAGATATACTATTATCTGAGTATATCTACGAGAGGTTCTCATGCAAGTTTCCAAATGGGGTAACAGCCTCGCCCTGCGCCTGCCCGCCGCCATCGTCGAGGCGTTGAAGCTGAAGGAAGGCGACCACGTCGAGGTTTTCGTTGCGGGCGAACGGATCTTTGACATCGAGCGCGACCGGAGCCGCGAGCGCGCGCTCGCACGAATCCGCAAGCTCCGCAAGGCGTTGCCGCCGGACTGGAAGTTCGACCGCGACGAAGCCCATGCTCGATGAATTCCTCGACAGCAACGTATTGGTGTATGCCTTCACAACAGACGTGCGCGCTTCGAGGGCGCAACAATTGCTCGAGCGCGGCTGCCTCATCAACGTCCAGATCCTGAACGAGTTTGCAAACGTTGCGCGACGCAAGCTCAGGATGAGTTGGATGGAGCTGACGGACGCGCTCGAGGACATCCACACGCTATGCCCGACGATCGCTTCGGTAACGATAGACACTCACTCGGCGGGGCTGGAGCGCGCGCAGCGTTACGGGCTATCGGTGTTCGACGGCTTGGTGGTGGCTGCGGCGCTGGAAGCGGGCTGCGCGACGCTTTGGTCGGAAGACATGCACCACGGCTTGGTGATCGAGGAGCACCTGAAGATCCTGAATCCTTTTATCGAGGACGATCCGGGCTCGCCCTGACAGAGTTCTATATGACGTAGCGGACCCCCTGTGTCAGGATCGTTGTCGCATGGTTTTTTTAGCGAAGACCTATCATCGGGAGGCGGTACAAAGAAGGTCATATGGCCGTTTATCCAGCAGAAAGAAAAGAAGCGATCTGTCGTCTGCTGTTGGCGCCCGGGGCGCCTCTATGTGAGATGCCCTGAGAAATGATGTTGGCGGAGAGGGTGGGATTCGAACCCACGATACGGGTAAACCGTATACACACTTT
>CAZWSD010000601.1:0-2114 GCA_964636535.1 uncultured Acidobacterium sp.
GGTGCTGTGGTTGGTGCTCGGAATCGTACTGTTCGGGTCCGATGGCGTCGCCGTTGTCGTACTGGATGTAGGCTTCGACGGAGTGGGAGGGTGCGAAGTCCTTGTGTTTGACGTTGTTGGCGGCCAGGCGGAGTCCGGCGATGTAGGCGCGCGCGTCGTTGGCGGTGATCTTGCCGTTTGAGAGGGCGGTGAGGACGCGTCCGAGGGCGATCTGGATGGCGGAGAGGTCTTCGAGGAGCGGGATATCAATGCCGCTGGGCGGCGGCGGCGGGGGTGGTTCTTCGCCGCGCCTGGGCATGCCGTGAGGGGTGCGGTGATGGAGGTGGAAGAAGCAGTAGTCCTCCTTCCAGACACGGTGGGCGCGGCACTGGATTCCATTGGCGCGGAGATGACGGCATTGGCTGGGCATGGTATTTCTCTCCCTGGGAGGGTCGCGGTTGGGTGCCGATTCCCCTGTATTTTTCTTCGGATGAGTGTTTTGCAAGTGGTTGATCTGGTTATGGTTACGGGGGGATTAGTCTCGTAAGTGGTTTAGAATGAGCGCCGGGTGGAGGGGCGTTGCGCGGGCGGAAATGCTTGACCGCGGATGCTTCGACTGGGCTTGGCCGCGGGGGCGCAAGTTCGCTCCGAATGGCGCTTTGGAAGCAGGAGCATGATTGCATCGGATGAGTGTTTTGCAAGTGGTTGATCTGGTTATGGTTACGGGGGCATTAGTCTCGTAAGTCCTGTGGAATGAATGAGTTCGGTTTCGAGATGTATGGGGGACAGCAAAAAGGCTCAGGAAAGGACCGCTGGCGCGGTCTTTTTCTGAGCCTCTATTTACAGGATATCAAGTTGAGGGGTAATTTCCGGCAAAATGGTGAGCGATGGATCTGGCGGCGAATGGCGGGAGGAAAGGGGGGTTGAGGATGAAGCGTGGTCTGTGGTGGAAGGCGGGAGTGGTGCTGGTGTGGAGCGTGCCGGTGGGTTTGTGGGGGGCTGTGCCCGCGGCGCAGGCCGGGCCGGAGGTGAGGATTGACAGCGGGCAGGTGCAGGGGAAGGCGATTGCCGGTCTGCCGGAGGGTGGAGGATTTCTGGGGATTCCCTATGCGGCCCAGCCGGTGGGCCATTTGCGGTGGCGTGCACCGGAGCCGGCTCCGAAGTGGAAGGGGGTACTGGAGGCGAGGCACTGGGGGCCGGCGTGCGAGCAGAAGGCGAGCGGTTGGCTGCCGGAGATGCTGGGGATTGCGCAGATGCCGACGAGCGAGGCCTGCCTTTTTGTGAACGTCTGGACGCCGGAGCTGAAGCCTGCGAAGAAGCTGCCGGTGCTGGTGTGGATTCACGGGGGCGGGAATGTGGAGGGTTCCGGGGAGTGGCCGCCGCTGGGGCCGACGCTGGCGCGGACGGGGATCGTGGTGGTGAGTCTGAATTACCGGCTTGGGGCGTTTGGATTTTTTGCGTATCCGGCGCTGAATGGGGAGTCGCGGGAGGATGTGTCTGGAAACTACGGGAACCTGGACCAGATTGCGGCATTGCATTGGGTGCGGCGGAACATTGCGGCGTTTGGAGGCGATGCGGGGAGGGTGACGATTGCGGGGCAGTCGTCGGGTTCGGAGGATGTGTGCCTATTGATGGCTTCTGGGCTGGCGCGGGGATTGTTTGAGGGCGCGATTCTGGAGAGCGGGACGTGCGTGGATTCGGTGTATCCAAAGCTGGCGACGGAGGAGCAGAGCGGCGAGCGGCTGGCGCGGGATCTGGGCGTGAAGCCAGGCAAGGGAGCGCTCGAGAAGCTGCGTGCGCTGCCTGCGAAGCGGATTCTGGATGCGGCGGCGAAGGATGGAAATGTGGACCTGGAGCCGGTGATCGACGGGTGGATGCTGCGGCGGCAGCCGGGGATCACGTTTGCGCGGGGCGAGCAGGCTCCGGTGGCGGTGATGGTGGGGACGAACGAGGACGAGGTGTCGATTTTTGCGAGCCCGCTGGTGCAGGGGAGGGCGTATCGGCCGAGGACGGTGGCGGAGTATCGAGCGTGGCTGCAGGGGGAGTTTGGGATAGGTTTTTCGGGGCGGGTGTTTGCGGCTTATCCGGCGAGGAAGGACAGCGCGGTGGCGGGGGTGTTTCGGAGGATGTACAGC